>QOAX01000098.1 GCA_003972865.1 Verrucomicrobiota bacterium
GGCTCGTGCCCGCCTCCAGCTTCCCGTCAAGATCGACTACGATGGTTTTCGTCTTTCCGGCGGGTGCGCCAACGGTTACGTCCACCGTTGTCCAGGTTCCTGGAGAAACTTCAGCTTCCAGTGTGGGAAATGGAAACGGGAGGGACGATTCCAGCGAGGCGGCGATATTGGCCATTCCTCCACCGAACCGAAGCCAACCGTTCATCACCAACACCAGAGGTTTACTCGTGTCCAGCGGACCGAAATCGAGTATCCATCCGTGAGGCTCAGCGAGTCCGCGGAGGTGGGGTGCGCGCAACTTCGGAGGCGACACACGCTGGCCATCCACGGTTCTCAAAGCAGACGTGACGTCCTGTCCCTCAATGGTCTCAGCTCTGCGCAGCCGATGCTCTTGGTACAGCGTCATCAAGGCGCCCGGGGGGAATGGTTTGCCCGGCAGCAGTTTATCGGTCGGATGCACTTCGACGCCAGGTTCGTGGTCCACAACGACCAATTTTGCTTCGTCGAGATAGAGCACTTCGCGAAGCTCTTCTGTGATCTTCAGCTGAAACACCCCCTCCTTTGCGAGGAACGTTTGCTCGTCTCCGATCCAAACCAATTCCTCTGGATCGGCCTCGATATGACGCCCCACGGCAATCGGCAGGCCAAGCGGCGCTGCGCCTAAAATGTCAGTGATAAAACGAAATCCATTCCCGTCCCACGCATAAAGGTATGGGCAGGAACCTTCCTGAATCGTCAATTCCACGGCTAGCAACGGCTCTTGGCAATTCACCGGCACTTCGGCCGAGCCTTGAGGCCAGTTGAACCAATGAACCACAAACGAATCGAGTTTCCGATGCTTTCCCACCCCCACCTCCACTGGCAGGCGCTCCACCGTCCGGATCAGGCGCAAACCGTCCGTCTCAATTTCGATTTTGCAACCGATTCCGCTCGCATTCGAACGGTTCCCAACCATTTGCACCTTCACCTGCAAGTTGGCGTTGCCACCGTCGTTTCGCAGAAAGCGCAGCCCCCCGCTCGCCAAAGCCATGATGACATCCGAATCGCAGTCCCGGTCGAAATCAGCAAAGTGGATTTCCGCCACCGCGCCATCAGAGAATGGTTCAAGGCCGAGTTGGGCGGTTTGTTCCTGAAATCCGGACAGACCGAGATTACGCCATACTCGAATTTTTTCGCCAACCGCCCACAGATCAAGCCAGCCATCGTTGTCGAAATCGACGGGCACCAGCTGGCGAAAAGCCTCGCCTCCCGGCACCACGATGTCCCTTCGCTCTCCTCCATTAAAACAAATGCTAATTCTCCCGGCGCCCACGACCGCCAGGTCCGGCCGCAAGTCGTTATCGAAATCGCCTGCGCAAAAAGCCGAGCCTCCTACCCAATCATTCTGCTCGCGGGGAACCAGCTTTCCGCCACGCTGCTTTTCCAGGAGCAACGGCGGTCGGTCCGTCCGGCTCGCGATCACATCCATGACCTGGTCGCGGTTCCAATCCTCCATGACGACTGCTTGCACATTGCGCAGTGTTGCGGGTATCCCGGAAGCGCTCGTGATATTGGTAAACGACAGCGTCTGCAGACCAATGCCAGCCATGTGTCCAGATTGTCGCAAGACTTGTACCTCGTTGCTGTTCCCTGTCACAACAATCAGATCCAGTTTCCCTGTGACATCCAGGTCGATCAACATGCCGTTAATCGCGCCTAGGGTGTTCAAGCCGCTCGACGACGAGACATCCATCGCCAGTCCATTCGTGCCCATCCTGAAAAGACGGCTGCCTTTGCCCCCAAGCACGACAATATCATCGGACCGGTCATTCTGGAGATCCCCAACCAGAATTTTGGAATAGTCCGCGTTCGACCTGGCGGGGTATGTCGGGCCATGGGGATGAAACACGCCGTTGGAATTCCGGAGCAAGCGAAAGCCGATCCCCTGCTCGACCAGAAAGAGACTATTCCAACCCGTTCGGTTCACATCGATCAATCCGATCGGACCGGAGAACTTTTGCGCGGCATCCCCAAGCACCTCTTGGGTCGCATCCAGGAACTTGATTCTGACTCCTTCGCTCTCCGGTTGTTTCAGCCTGAACGGAATGCGGGCGTGGGTATGTTTGCTCCGCTCGAATACGCCGGCCCCCATCGCCGGCCCCTCTCCTTCGATATTGGACTGGTGCAATTGCAACTCGCGTTGCGCCTCCTCCTTTCTCCCGGCCCGAAGGAGCGACTGGGCTAAAAGATAATGCGCCGTCGAATGAAGGCGGTTGGAATCCAGTCGGATACCCTCCTGAAAGGCTGCGATGGCTTCATCCCATTGTTTCAACCCCATCCTGGCCATGCCGAGCTGAAAGAATGTTGCTGTTACTCCCGGATCAATCTTCCTGGAATTTTCCAGGGCTTTGACAGATTCCTCCGGATTCAACAGACGAAGGTACGCCGACCCTTTGATGAAGTACGCCGCCGCTGAATTGGGCTCGAGTCTTAATACTTCATCTGTCTCTCGAATCGCCTCCGCCCCGGCGTCGCTCAACAAATAACCATTGGCCAGGTTCAAATGAACGTCGGGATCATTCGGAACCAGGGCCGCAGCCTCCTTGTAGATTGCCAACGCGTTCGTGGCATCGCCCTGATCCAGATAATTCTTACCGGCATTCATCAGGCTGAGGAACTTCTCAGAAGGATCATTTGGAGAAACGTCGGTTCGGCTCGTTGAACCGGACGGACTGCGCTTGCATCCTGTGAGACAGATTGCCAGCAAAAGCAAACACACTGATTGGCCAATGTGTCTTAACATGAGCCGCAGTTCATCACTGAACGAACGAAGAACACTTTTACGTTTGAGTCCAAATATCTCAATTCAAAGTTCATTTCAGTCCGTGTTTGCTGGAGTTTTTGAACACGCAAATTATTGGTGCCACTTCTGGTGCCATCGGTGGCACCGCAGTATTCAGCCAACGCATCATGCTCGATGTTGGTGCAAACGGATTGCTTGCCGCTGATCTCTGAAAATGGAAGCCGCCAAATTTCATCGTGTAGTATCAGAACAAACCCAATCTAACTGCAATCGTCCTACGAGTAAAGTTTGGAGGACGCACCGATTCCCCATCTGAGCGGCTCGTATGAAGAGCAGTCAATCCTCTAAAACAATTAAAACACCCTGAAAACCACCCTAATCGGGATGACAATCTTCGTCCTAAGAACTCATATCATCATTTATTACAACAATCTCAGCCGTGCTGTTGGTGGGGTGTGGTGAGTCACAGCAGTCGGCTACGCCAGAAGAAACACAACCAGCTGAACCCGTTGCCGAAGATGCAAAACCAGAAGCGCCGAAAGCCAAAGCACCAGACATCTCAATTCACACAGCTATCGATGAGGGCAATATCGAAGCCGTGAAACAGCACTTGGCTGATGGTGCGGATGTGAATGCGAAGGCTGGGGATGGAACGACTCCTTTGCATAATGCAGCTGTCTATGGTCACAAAGAAATCGCCGAACTGCTAATCGCCAATGGTGCGAATGTGAATGCGAAGGATGGTATAGGACGGACTCCTTTGCATTATG
>QOAX01000123.1 GCA_003972865.1 Verrucomicrobiota bacterium
ACTTGGCCACTGTCGAGCGAACCTTGGCTGCATTGAAATGTTCCCCGGCACTCGAACCCGGCGAGGCCAGCACACCGATGCCATTGGCCTTGGCCGTGTCGAGAAACCCGCGACGCGCCGGGCCGGCGACAAGACTGAATCCGGCATCGGCGATCTCGGCGAGATTCGTCTCGCTGCCCACCGAGTACAGTCCGATGGGGTAGGCGCCTGGCCGCGCCACGCGGCAACCGGCGGAGCCAAGCGCCACCATCGCGGCGGCGAGCAGGCCAAGCGCTTGGCCAAGCTGAAGTCGGCAAACCATCGGGCGGCGATTGAAGGCCAAGCCGCCTGGCCAGGCAATCGGAAACGCGCAGGCGCAGACCGGGCGGCAGCCGCTTTCGATATGCCTCTTGACACGTTTATCTCGCCCCGACAGACTATTTGGACTTTCTTCAGTCACCTGATAAGCAATCGCTTGCAACCTAAAATCCACATCAGCAAATAACCATCAAATAAGTAACATCATGAAATCCTCCTCTGTATCCCAGTGGGCACGGCTTCTTGTCGCCGCCTTTTTCACGTTTTCATTGAACGGGTTCGCCCAGGTCCTGTTTGAAGACAATTTTAACACGGACACCTCAGCCAACTGGACCGTCCTAAGCGGCACGAGCGCCGACGAGAATGATGCCGCTTACGATGCTGCGCTTGGGGATTTTACCGTGGACTTTGCCTTCGACTACAGCACTCGCGGTATTCCACCGGCACCGAACAGCGGGGATAAATCGACCTTGGGGGTCAAGATTTCGGTGAACAATAACGACGACACCACCGGGAGCGAAGCCATGGGCGTCAACCTGTTTCCTGCCAAGCAGAATTTCAGCGGCAACTACGCTTTACGCGTGGACATGTGGATCAATTACAACGGGCCGGCCGGGGGCGGCACCGGCTCCACGGAGCACGCCATTTTTGGAATGAACCAATCGGGGGAACAAGTCGGCTGGTCCACTGTGCCGACGGGTGACGGTGTCTGGTTTGGGGTGGATGGCGAGGGCGGTAGTTCATCGGACTATTACTGCTTTGAAGCGGATGACACGGGGACAGTCTCTGCCTTGCCCGAAGATCTTGCCGGACTGATCGGCAGGAATAATACGCATCCGGTGTATCAATTCCTCTTCCCCGCACCCGCCTTTGAGACTCAGGGTGCCCCGGGCAAAAATTGGGTTTCCGTGGAAATACGCCAGAAAGACGATCTTTTGTCCTGGGTAATGAATGGCATGGTGATCGCCTCACGCCCCGCGTCTGATGAATCTTTTGGCGTGCGCACCGAGGGGACTGTCATGCTGGGTTACATGGATCTGTTCAATTCCATCGCCAACCCGAAGGAGGATAATTTTGTCGTGTACGACAATATCAGGGTCGTGAATCTGGACAAAGACCCGGGCCTGCCGTTGCTGAGCGTGGAGGCGACCGATGACGCCGGCGTCGAATCCGGCGGCGATACCATTGAGTTCACGGTTCACCGTTCCGGGGACACGGCCGAAGCCAAAAGCGTCGATGTCGTCATCGGCGGAACCGCAACCGAGGGGGTCGACTACACCGTGGAAAGCAAAAGTGTCACCATTCCCGCCGGGGCCGAATCGGCCTCGTTTGTTGTCACGCCGGTCGATGACAAGCTGGGGGAACTGGAAGAGACCATCATCGCCAGCCTGAAACTCGACCGGGGGGCTTACGAGATCAACCACGAATACACGGCCACCGCGATTCTGGCCGACGACGGCGATACGGCAACCGTCTCCATCACGGCGACCGATGCCCAGGCGTACGAGCGGCTTGCCGAAGACTTGATCCTTTATACGGTCACCCGGACCGGTGATGACAGCGAAGACTTGGCCGTGACAATCAAGGTGAGTGGAAGCGCCACGGCAGATACCGACTACGAGGGCGATTTCGCCGAGTTGGAAATCTTCGCTTTTGAATCCGAGGCCGTCATTGAGGTGAGCCCCGTCGATGACGCGGAAGCGGAAGGAGATGAAACCATTGAATTGACAGTGGTCGCTGGCGCGGGATACGCCGTCGGCGAATCCGCAACCGCCACGGCTACCATCCGGGATGACGACTACGCCGAGGAGGAAGTCCTGTTTGCCGATGATTTCAATGCCGATACCAGCTCCGATTGGAACCTGCAATTCGGCGCCAACAACGGTGTTGAGGACTACACCGCGACGTTTGCGGTGGATTATTCCGATTTGTCCATCCCGCCGGCGCCCCACACCACCGATGAAAGCACCCTGGGATTGTATCTGCAGGTCAACAAAAATGACGACACCGCCGGTGGTGCGGCCGGGGTCAACGTCTTTCCCAAGGATCAGGTTTTCAGTGGGAATTATGCGGTTCGTTTCGACATGTTCCTGAGCGCAGGATCGGGTGCAGGGACAACCGAACACGCCCTTTTCGGAGTCAACCATTCCGGCGACATCGTCTCCCGCAACGCGGCCACCGGCGATGGTGTCTGGTTTGGCGTGGTAACCGACGGCAGCAACAACCGATCTTACGCAAGCTATGTCGGCGCAGACCTGAAGAATTCCTTGCCAGCCGCGAACTTCGCCACCTTGATTCCCAGCCCACCGTATATTTCGGGACTGTCGTTCAGCGGGCCCGGTTCTCCCAGCAGCAATGGCAATCAGGCGGAGCCGGTCTGGGCCGACGTCGAGATCCGCCATGTCGATGGATTGGTGACAATGAAAGTGAACCAAGTTCCGATTTTCACCGTCACGGATCGCGGCGCTTTTACCGAGGGTGTGTTCATGCTCGGCATGAACGATCAGTTTTCTTCCATCGGCTCACCGGACACGTTTGTCGTCTATGACAACGTCCGCGTCGTTCCCCTGGAATCCGAAGGCGGCGTCACTGTCGTCAGTGTGAACGCCACCGACAGCGTAATGTCCGAGGGGGACTCGGGCGACACCGGTACGATCGTTGTCTCCCGCGAAGGCTCCACCGACGCGGCGTTGACGGTTCTCTTGGAGCTCTCCGGCGACGCGCAACTTGGCACCGATTACAGCGGAGCAGCCAACGAGGTCGTGTTGCCGGCCGGCAGCGCCGAGGTCTCCATCGTTTTGACATCCATCGATGATGACGAGGTGGAGGCGGCGGAAACCATTCGGATCGACGTCCTGAAAAACGACGCTTACTTCATCGGTGCCGCATCCTCGGCGGTCGTCGTGCTCAACGACAATGACAAGGAAGACACCGGCCCGGAGCCGGAACCGGAGGTAACGCTTTGGGGAGATGATTTGGATTCCGCAGACGACACGGGTTGGATCGTCAACAAGTCATCCGGCGACACCGCCGTGACTTTTGGCTACGACTACAGCGCCGACGGCATTCCAGCGGCCCCGAACTCCGATGGCTCCACGATCGGGATAAAACTCGAAGCCAACATCGCCGCCCCCACCGTTGCAGAGGCGGTCAGCATCTCGCCGGCCGGTGGTAATTTCACGGGAGATTATCAGGTCAAGTTCGACATGTGGATCAACGCCAACGGCCCCTT
>QOAX01000224.1 GCA_003972865.1 Verrucomicrobiota bacterium
ATGTCGGCTGGTTCAAGCGCCCAAAGAAGGCTGACCGCGATATCGCCCGAGACTGTCTCGACAAGGTGAAGATGCTGCCGTTTGCCAAGCGGCAGATTTCCAACCTGAGCGGCGGCCAGCAGCAGCGTGTTTTTTTGGCGCGCGCGTTGGCGCAGGAGAGCGACATATATTTCATGGACGAGCCGTTCGCCGGCGTGGACGCTGCGACCGAGACGGCGATCATCGCGCTGCTACACGAATTGCGGGAAAAGGGCAAGACGCTGCTGGTGGTGCATCACGACCTGCCGACGGCGCGCAATTATTTCGACCAACTGCTGCTGCTCAATATGCGAGTGGTGGCCTACGGCGAGACTGAAAAGGTGTTCACGTACGAGCTGCTTCAGAAAACGTACGGCGGCCGGTTGACGATTCTTTCCGAGGTGGCGGATGCAGTCGCGCAGCGCGCCAAGTAACCGATGAACCAACAGCGACAAACCTTGGCCAAGCGGGGATTGGGTGCGGTACACGCGCTTGGTCTGCTGGCTGTGTTTTCGCTGTTGGCCGTGGTGCCGGAGAGCGCCTGGCCGGCGAAGATCGGCGATGTTGCGGAGGAGACATCGCTTGGCCAACAGGCGATCCGTTTTTTTTCGTTCCGTGATCCGTCGGTACGCTACGCGGTGATTGGCTCGGTGATGCTCGGCATCTCGTGCGGGTTGCTGGGCTGCTTCATCGTGGTGCGCAAGATGGCGCTCGTCGGCGACACGTTGTCGCACGCGGTGCTGCCGGGTGTGGCGCTTGGCTTCCTCTTTTCCGGCGTGAGTGTCAGCGGGTTGCTTGACTGGAGTTTCGACGTGGCCAACATCACCAAGAATCCGTCGCTAATTTTTTGCGGCGCGGTGGTGGCCGGGGTGGCCGGGACGTTTCTTGTCAACACCCTGAAACAGACGACCAAGATCAAGGAGGACTCGGCGCTTGGCCTGACGCTGGCGTCGTTTTTTGCCGTGGGCATCTGTCTGCTGACGATGATCCAGGACCTGCCCACCGGCAACAAGAGCGGCATCGACAAGTTCATGTTCGGCCAGGCGGCGGCGATTGGCGAGGATGACATCCGGCTGATGACCGGTGTCACGCTGCTGATCGTGGTGGTGGTGTTTTTGTTTTACAAGGAGTTGCTAGTGACGAGTTTTGACGCCGGGTTTGCCCGGTCGATCGCGCTGCCCAGCCAGTGGATTCACCACGGGTTGATGCTGCTGGTGGCGTTCGCGGTGGTGATCGCGCTGCAGGCGGTGGGTGTGGTGCTGGTGTCGGCGATGCTGATCACCCCGGCGGCGGCGGCGTATCTGCTGACCGATCGCATGCACCGCATGCTGCTTTTGGCGGTGGGTTTCGGCGTGGCGTCGGGAGTGATCGGCGCGTTCATTTCATTTCTCAAGCCGAACATCCCGACTGGGCCGTGCATGGTGCTGGGCGCGAGCGCAGTATTTGCAGTGGCGTTCTTTGGCGGGCCAAGGCACGGGGTAATGACGCGCTGGTGGCGGCATGTGTCGCGCTCAAAGCGGGTGCAGAGGGAGAACACCCTCAAGGCGATGTTTCAAGTTTTGGAACGGCGTGATGCCCAGCCGGAGGAAAGTGTTTCGCTGAAGGAGCTGGCTGAGCGCCGGCGCGAAACGCTTGATGAAGTGTCCGGCCAGGCGCAGGCGCTGAAACAACACGGATTCGTCACGCTGCACGAGGAGGGCAACAAGATCTTGTTCACACCGAGCGGCTGGCAACTGGCCTGCACGATCGTCCGCAACCATCGGTTGTGGGAATTGTACCTGACCAACGAGGCCAACATTGCGCCCGACCACGTGCACGACGATGCTGAGCAAATCGAGCACGTGCTCGGGGATGACGTCGTGCGCGAGCTTGAGCGGATGCTCGATGACACGACACGCGACCCGCACGGCAGGGCCATCCCCGGGTTCGCCGATATTCACAAGCCGTTCGCCACGGCCGCCCCGGGGCCAAGCGGGTACGGGAGGAGTTCATGAACGATTTCATTCCAGCCTTCGAGTGGCAACGGGTCATGGTCGAGCCATGGACGGAGAATCTGCCGACGACATTCTGGATCGTGCTGATGGGATTCCTGATCACCGCCGCTTGCGGGTTGATCGGCAACTACCTCATCCTGCGCCGCATGGCATTGGTGGGCGACGCGATCAGCCACAGTGTGCTTCCCGGTTTGGCCATCGCCTTTTTGCTGTCACACAGTCTCAACACCCTGCCGATGTTCATTGGGGCGCTCGGGGCTGGCATCGTGACGACGGTGATGATCGAGTTGATACACAAGAAAACCCGCGTAAAACAGGATTCGGCGATCGGGATCACTTTCTCGACGCTGTTCGCCATCGGCGTGATCCTGATCAGCTTCGGACAAACGGACGCGGTTCATCTCGATGCCGAGTGCGTGCTATACGGCGAGATCGCGTTCGTGCCGCTGGACCTCGTGAAGACCGAGTTGGGGCCGGGCGCATTGTCGGTGGTGAAAAACATCCCGGTGCTCAACTCGGAGATGTTTCTCGATGGCAACCTGCTGACCATCGCGCCGCCGCCGGTCATCCGCATGGCGGTGGTCACCGGCATCACGCTGCTGTTGATCGTGGTATTTTACAAGGAGTTGCTGGTGACGAGTTTCGACTCCGGCTTGTCGTCGTCGCTGGGCATCAACTCCACCGTGGTGCATTACGTGCTGATGGGGATGCTCTCGGTGATCATTGTCAGCGCATTCGAGGCGGTCGGCGCGATCCTCGTTATCGCGATGTTGATATTGCCCGGGACGACGGCGTCGCTACTGTCGCATCGGTTGCCGCCGATGTTTGGCATCACGGTCGTCCACGCCCTGCTGAGTGCGGTGGGCGGCATCCATCTGGCCACGTGGCTGAACTGTTCACCGGCGGGTGCGATGGTGGTGGCCGGTTCGGCGTTGTTTGCGTTGGCGTGGGTGTTCAGCCCAAGCCAGGGGTTGCTCCGGCGCTGGCTCGGCCGCGAGTTGGACGAGCTTGATGAGGAGGAAGTCGAGCGCTTGGTCAGGGGAGTTTGAAATCCAATAACGACAAAAAAGGGACTCAGTGTTGAGTCCCTTAAAATTCGCTGTTGGCTTGGTTTAGGCGTCAGCCTTTTTCCAGGTGCGCTTGGGTGGCTTGGTGACGAGGCCCTTCTTGATGGCCTTGGCGGTGACCCGGATGTACTTCACCTCGCCATCGACGATGGCCTTGACGCGCTGCAGGTTCGGCAGGAAACGGCGCTTTACCACCTTGGTAACGTGCATGCCGATACCGCCCTTTTTCTTGGCCTTGCCGTGCCGGCGAATGCGGTTCCCGGAAACGGGACCGGTGCCGGTTAATTGACAAACTCTGGACATTTTGTGCCTCCCTTCCTTGAAGGGGCAGCGAACTGTAGCGAAAAAAAACGTCCTGACAAGCCCTTTTCCGAGCTTTTTGTCCTGTCAGCACTCAATCGCCCGGGATTTCCAGCCGGAAGAATTGCGCCTGGCCAGG
>QOAX01000146.1 GCA_003972865.1 Verrucomicrobiota bacterium
GCGCCGTCCTCGCCGACGGCCACGGCCTGACGCTGCGCGTCATTCTGCTCGCCGTGGGCATCGCCTTTTTCATGGACCTGCACATGGCGTTCAACCTGTGGTTCGTCTATCTTTTGTGCAAGCTGTTCCTGCTGGTGCCTCAGCAACGTTTCGCGCGCTTCCGGGTTGGAATCAGCGAACGGGCTCCAACTATCCACCATTCGGATTCGAGGCGGGTATAGTTCGACCTCCAGAAACCCGAAACACTCATATCGGCTTTTCTTCCGGAGCGAGTATGGGGATGCAAAGTTGAAATACCCGTTGTTTGGCAACGAAGGAGTGGATGAATTTGACAAAATCGATTTGCGAACCTCTCAAAACCACTCATGGGCGTTTGAGAACAGCAGGAGGAACACATTTTTGCGGGATATTTTTTGCCGGGATTTACAGGGCAAAAGCGGGCATCATTTTACCAAAAGCCGTTATTACCACATTTACATGAATGGGATGTATTGGGGAATCTTCATGACCCAGGAACGGGCGGAAGGGCGTTTTGGCGCCTCCTATTTTGGTGGCAAACCCGAAGACTATGATGTGATTAAAGCCATGGGGTGGATGAAGCCCACGGAAGTGACTGATGGAACGTTGGATCTGTATCGTGAGTTGTTTGAAAGGACGTTGGATTGGTCGGGCGACAACAAAGACTACTTCGCCCTGCTCGGCCTTAAACCGGATGGCTCCCGGGATCCCTACGGAAAAACCCTGGTTGATGCGGATAACCTGATCGACTACATGCTGGGTATTTTTTACACGGGGAGCAACGATGAAGCGGCGGCTTGGGGAGGACGCTCAACGAACAATTTTTTCTGCATGATAGATCACGACAACCCCGCCGGGTTCAAATTTTTCCGTCACGACGCTGAGCATTCCATGGATGCGGGATGGGAAGACAGGACGGCGCCTGCGAACGACAAAAAGTTCAGGGAACTTCCATGGTTTAATGGGCAAACACTTCACGAGCGCCTTTCGAAGAATGAGGAGTACAGGATGCGTTTTGCGGATCATGTTTATCGTCATTTCTACAATGGCGGTTCGATGACCCCCGGGAATTCAATCGAACTGATGTCAACGCGGGTCAATGAGTTGCAAGCCGCCATCCCCGCTGAGGCGGCCCGCTGGGGAAACACCACGAGTCAGTCTCCGGAAATGTGGCAAAGAAACGTCGACTATTTACTCAGGCGTTGGCTCCCTACGAGAAGAGATAAGGTGGCTCAACAACTCAGGAATCGGGGCTTGTACCCGGATCTCGCCCCTCCCGTCATGAGATCCAATGGCGCTGTCATCGCTCAACGCAAATGGGGAGCGGCACCAGGAACCATGATTACCCTTGAAAACAGTGACAACGAAAGGGGAACGATATTCTATACAACCGACGGTACCGATCCCAGGGCCATCGGCGGAGATATTTCTGGAGATGCCATCGATGGGGGAGACAAGGAGACAGTCGTTGTATCAGGAACTGTAATGAAAGCCCGGGTCAAGGACGGCAGCAACTGGAGCCCGTTGCGTGAGATCCTTTACATACAGAACATCGGAAAATCTTCGCTTAAGATTTCAGAGATTCATTATCATACTTACGGCAATGATTCTGGTCCGGATACATTTGACGCCGGAGAGTATGAATTCCTGGAGATAAGGAATTGCAGCAACAAAACGATCCATCTGACAGGCGCGGCCTTTACCAAGGGCATTCACTACGCTTTCCCGGATAATGCGACCATTGGGCCTGGCAGGCATATTGTGCTTTCTGCAAATCCCAAGGCTTTTAGGGAGCGTTACGGTTTTCAACCCTTTGGCAAGTACTTCAGGGGGCTCGATAACAGCGGCGAAACAGTGGTTTTAAGGGATGCCCTGGGCAATGTGGTGGACGCCGTCACTTATGACGATAAAGATCCATGGCCGGAAACAGTTGACGGAACCGGTAAATCACTAACAAGAAAAAACCTCGATGGTAACGCTGACAGCAATGACCCGGGTAATTGGAACGCCTCCCGTGAACAGGATGGAACTCCCGGTGGAGAGTATGTATCTGAGGTGGACACTTCCGGCGATGATGAAACCGCCTCCGCCAACGCGGCGGCTGGACGGGTGAAGAATTGAAAGCTGAAGAGAAATGAAACAACTCCACATCACAACAATCGCAGCCGTGCTGTTGGTGGGCTGTGGGGAGTCACAGCTGTCATCAGTAGTGAAGCCAAGCGAACCGGTTACTCAAGCCATCCAACCGCAGTCTGAAGAAGGTGTCCGTCGCACCATCCAGTTAGCCAATGGCACGAACCTTAGCCTTGAGGAGATTCACAACAACAGGGGGCTGCCGCACGCCTACTTCGATCAAGGTATGGATTCCATTCCCTTGATACATCCACACCATCGAATTCTGGTTAAAAGGAGAAATGGGCGACTTGGTCAAACAAGCTACTCATTGATTGTGTTTCTGGAATCCTCCACGGCTGACGAGGTGGATATCTCTGGGGTTGCGGTTGCAAACAGTAAAGCCTGGGTTTATCACACGAAGACAGACTTGGTTTCAATGACCTCCACGCTGCAATTGGTAAATGAAAAGCTGTCACAATTATCCACACCATGACGTCTAAGTTATCGCAATGAAACAACTACTCATCACAACAATCGCAGCCGCGCTGTTTGGCGTTGGCAACACGACCCGTGCCCAGGACGACGCACCGGAGCCGTTGAAGCGGCACCTGTATGTGGCCGAGCCGGGCATTCGCAACTATACCCAGTACGGGGGGCATGGGGTCATCGTGTTTGACATCGACGACAACTATCGCTTCGTGAAACGGATTCCCACGGGCGGCCTGACCGATGCCGGCAAGCCGCTCAACGTGAAGGGAATCTGCGGCAACGCTGCGACCGGCCGGCTGTATGTCAGCACCATCCGGCACCTGATCTGCATTGACCTGCACACGGACAAGGTGCTTTGGGAACGAACCTATCCGCTTGGCTGCGACCGGATGTCGATGTCGCCGGATGGCAGGATCATTTACCAGCCGTCGTTCGAGAAGGATGTCTGGTATGTGCTCGATGCCGCCAGCGGCGATGAAATCACGCGCGTGACGCCAAAGTCAGGGGCGCACAACACGGTTTACGGCAACGACGGCAGGGAAGCCTATCTTGCCGGGTTGAGGTCCAACATTTTGACGGTCACGGAAACCGCGACGCACACGGTCAAAAAACGGATCGGGCCGTTCAGCAACCGGATTCGGCCCTTCACGGTCAATGGCGCGCAGACGCTGTGTTTTGTGAACATCAACGGCTTGCTGGGGTTTGAAGTCGGGGACCTTGTAACGGGGAGGAAACTTCACCGTGTTGAGGTGAAAGGATACAAGATGGGGCTAGTCAAGCGTCACGGCTGTCCGAGCCACGGCATCGCCATGACGCCCGATGAAAAGGAACTCTGGGTGACCGATGGCCACAACGAGTCGCTGCATATTTTCGACGCCAC
>QOAX01000148.1 GCA_003972865.1 Verrucomicrobiota bacterium
CAGCCGTTTGCTCGAGCGCTCGGCGCGGCTCTCCGACAACGCCGGCGGCGGCTCGCTCACCGCGCTGCCCATCATCGAGACGCAGGCGGGAGACGTGTCAGCGTACATCCCGACGAACGTGATTTCCATCACCGACGGCCAGATATTCTTGGAAACCGATTTGTTTTACCAGGGCGTGCGACCGGCGATCTCGGTGGGTCTGTCCGTGAGCCGGGTGGGTTCCGCGGCACAGATCAAAGCCATGAAACAGGTTTCCGGCACCATCAAGCTGGACCTCGCGCAGTTCCGTGAGCTGGCCGCCTTCGCGCAGTTCGGCAGCGACCTCGACGAGGCGACGCGCGCCAAGCTCGAGCGCGGCAAACGCATCGTGGAGGTGTTCAAGCAGGCACAGTTCCAGCCCGTGGCAGTGCCGGTGCAGGTGTGCATCCTGTGGGCAGTGCAGAACGGCTACTTCGACGACGTGAAAGTGGACGATCTCAAGAAATCCCAAGCCTCGATTACGACTTTCCTGCAGGATCGCAAGGCCGACCTGCTGAAACAGATCACCACCGTTGGCCAAGTGAACGACGAAGTGAAAGCCAACCTCAAGGCAGCCCTCGACGAGTACAAGTCGGCGAATAAGTAGTTTTAAATGCCCAGCACCCGCGACATCCGGCGGCGGATCGTTTCCGTCAAGAAAACCGCACAGATCACCAGCGCCATGGAGAAGGTGGCGCAGGCGAAGATGGGGCGCGCCCAGCAGGCAGCGATAGCCGGCCGGCCGTATGCGGAGCTGATGAACCGCGTGCTGGGCGAGGTGGTAACCCACGCGGGCGATTTTGATCATCCCTTCATGAAGGCGCGTGGCGGTGAGAACCGGGCGTTGATCCTGGTGACCACCGACAAGGGCATGTGCGGCTCGATCAACTCCAACCTGCTGCGCAAGGTGAGTGACGAGTTTGTGACGGATCACACCCGCGTGATCGCCGCCGGCCGCAAGGGCGCACAGCATGCGTCTCGCGTCGGCTGGGACTTGACTGCGGATTTCTCGTACAGCGACACGCCGGTCTTCGCCGAGGCGCGGGCCATTGCGCGGATGGCGGTGGAGCTGTTCGAGAACGCCGAGGTGGATCACGTGGACATCGCGTTCACGAACTTCATCAACACGCTCTCCCAAAAGCCGGAAGTGCAAACGCTGCTGCCGATCACCGAGATCAAGGGCGTACAGGCCGGAGTGGAGGGCGAGGAGATGGCGTCCGAGTTGTCCGGCGGCACGGCGGAGTTCCTGTTTGAACCCTCGGCCGGCGGCGTGCTGGGGGCATTGCTGCCGCACTACATCAATTTTCAGGTGCACCAGATTCTGCTCGAGGCTAAGGCCAGCGAGTTCAGCTCGAAGATGGTGGCGATGAAGAATGCGACCGACAACGCGAACGACCTGATCAAGGATTTGACACTCGAATTCAACAAGATGCGCCAGGCGGCAATCACCAACGAGTTACTGGAGATCACCTCCGCACAAATGGCGCTTGGCAACTGATTTAAAACGACCAACAGAAAATGAACAAAGGCAAGATTGTACAGATCATTGGGCCGGTGGTGGACGCGGAGTTCACCGACAGCCTGCCCGCCATCTACAACGCATTGACCATGGAGTTTGACGTACCCGGAGAAGGCCGAACCAAGCTGACACTAGAGGTGCAGCAGCACCTGGGTGACAACTGGGTGCGCGCCGTGGCCATGAGCTCCACCGAGGGCCTCAAGCGCGGCATGGAACTCACCGACCAGGGCAAGCCGATCAGCATGCCCGTTGGCGAGGCCGTGATGGGCCGCGTGTTCAACGTGACCGGCGATGCCGTGGACGAACAGGGCCCGGTGCAACCGGACAAGGACAAGGACGGCAACGACATTTACAATCCCATCCACCGCCCTGCCCCGGCGTTGACCGAGCAATCCACCACGCAGGAAGTGCTCACCACCGGCATCAAGGTGATCGATCTCATCTGCCCGTTCCTCAAGGGCGGCAAGGTTGGCGCGTTCGGCGGCGCGGGCGTGGGCAAGACGGTCATCATCATGGAGCTGATCAACAACATCGCCAAGCTGCACGGCGGCATCTCGATGTTCGCCGGCGTGGGCGAGCGCACCCGCGAGGGCAACGATCTTTACTACGAGATGATCGAGGCTGACGTCATCAAGACCGAGAAGGACGAAAACGGCGAAACCAAGCTCAACGAAAAAGGCCTGCCGGTGATCGCGCCCGGCTCGCGCATCGGCCTCGTTTACGGCCAGATGAACGAGCCTCCCGGCGCCCGACTGCGCGTGGCCCTCTCGGCGCTGGCGGTCACGGAGTATTTCCGCGACGAACAAAACCAGGATGTGCTGCTGTTCGTCGACAACATTTTCCGCTTCAGCCAAGCCGGCTCCGAGGTGAGCGCGCTGCTGGGCCGCACCCCGTCGGCGGTGGGCTACCAGCCCACGCTGGCCGCCGAGATGGGCGACCTGCAGGAACGCATCACCTCGACGAAGAAAGGCTCGATCACCTCCTTCCAAGCCGTGTACGTGCCGGCGGATGACTTGACCGACCCCGCGCCGGCCACGACCTTCGCGCACTTGGACGCCACCATCGTGCTCGAGCGCTCCATCGCCGAGTTGGGCATTTATCCCGCAGTCGATCCGCTGGCCTCGACCTCACTGGCGCTTACCGAGGACATCGTGGGCAAGGAACATTACCGCGTGGCCCGAGGCGTGCAGGCGGTGCTGCAACGCTACAAGGAGTTGCAGGACATCATCGCCATTCTCGGCATGGACGAGCTTTCGCCAGACGACAAGCAGACCGTGTTCCGCGCCCGCAAAATCCAGCGCTTCCTCTCGCAGCCGTTCAGCGTGGCGGAGGTGTTCACCGGCACCGCCGGCAAACAGGTGGAAGTGGAAGACACCGTCAAGGGCTTCGCCGAGATTCTCGACGGCAAACACGACGAGGTGCCCGAGAGCAACTTCTACATGAAGGGCGGCATCGCGGAGATTCAGGAAGTAAAGTAACATCATGGCCGACACCCTCAAGCTCGAGATCGTCACGCCGGAGACGACAATCTACTCCGAAGACGTCGAGATGGTCACCCTGCCCGGCAGCGAGGGCGAAGCCGGTATTTACCCGAACCACGTGCCGTTGATGACCCGGGTGCAAGCCGGCGAGATCATCGTCAACCGGGGCGGCACCGAGGAAGTCGTCGCCATCGGCGAGGGCTTTGCAGAGATCACCGGCGACCACATCGCCATCCTCACCGACAACGCCGCCAACAGCGCCGACATCGACGAGGCCGCCGCCGAGGAAGCCAAGGCCAAGGCCGAGCAGCGGCTCGAGGAAGGCGGCGACATCTCCGAGGAAGAGGCCAAGGCCCTCACCAAGGCCCTCACCCAAGCCACCCTCTACTCACAAGCCCAGATCAAGGCCAAGCGCCGCAAGCGCGGCTGATCGCATGGCCAAGCGCCTAGCTGGGTGCCGATCCATAACATTTTCCGAGGCGAACGACTCCCTGTTCGCCTTTTTTGTGTCAAAAACTTGTGAAACGAGGCTTGTTTCGTTAGGCTGATGCAACGACTCGCAACCAAGTGCTTGGCCCGAGTCGCCCTCCCCTCCCAGCCGCTTGGCCAAGCGGCAACGGAACACAAGCACTTTTATGGCATACAAAGACATCACCCCGCCCGAAGGCGGGAAAATCACCATCGAAAACGGCGACCTACAGGTGCCGGACAACCCCGTTGTCCCGTTCATCCGAGGCGACGGCATCGGCCCGGACATTTGGGCCGCCAGCCAACTCGTATTCAACGCAGCCGTGGAGAAAGCCTACGGCAGTGCAAAACAGATCGCCTGGTTCGAGGTGTTCGCCGGGCAGGCATCCAAGGACCAGTTTGACGAGTGGCTGCCGGACGACACCGTGGCCGCCTTCCGCGAGTATCTCGTGGGCATCAAGGGACCGCTCACCACGCCGGTCGGCGGCGGTATCCGCTCGATCAATGTCGCCCTGCGCCAGATGCTCGACCTGTACACCTGCCTGCGGCCGGTGCGCTGGTTTGAGGGCGTGCCCAGTCCCGTGAAGCAACCGGAGCTGACTGACATGGTCATCTTCCGCGAGAACACCGAGGACATTTACGCCGGCATTGAGTTCCAGCATGGCACAGAAGATTGTGACAAGTTTAAGGCGCTCTTCACCAAGGCATTCCCCGAGCGCGCGAAGAAGATTCGTTTCCCCGATACTGCCGGCATTGGCATCAAGCCGGTGTCCGAGGAGGGTACTGAGCGCATCGTGCGGGCGGCCATCGAGTACGCCATCGCCAACAAGCGCGACAGCGTCACGCTCGTGCACAAGGGGAATATTATGAAGTTCACCGAGGGCGCCTTCCGCGACTGGGGCTACGCGCTCGCCAAGAAGGAATACGGCGCCACCGACCACGACGGCGGCCCGTGGCAGGTCATTGAAAAAGACGGCCGCAAGATCATCGTCAAGGACGTCATCGCCGATGCCTTCCTGCAGCAAATTTTGACGCGCCCCGCCGAGTATGAGGTCATTGCCACGCTCAACCTCAACGGCGACTACGTCTCCGACGCGCTCGCTGCGTGCGTCGGTGGCATCGGCATCGCGCCAGGCGGCAACATCAACTACGACACCGGCCATGCCATCTTCGAGGCCACCCACGGCACCGCGCCCAAGTACGCCGGCCAGGACAAGGTCAACCCCGGCTCCGTCATCCTCAGCGGCGAAATGATGCTGCGCCACCTCGGCTGGCTCGAGGCCGCCGACCTCATCGTCAAGGGCATGAACGGCGCCATCGCTTCAAGAAATGTCACCTACGATTTTGCCCGCCTCATGGACAGTGCCACCGAGATCAAGTGCTCCGCCTTCGGCCGAAATATCGTCGACCACATGAGTTGAGCACTCCTTCCCTGCCGCTCTCAGCCGCAATCCCGGCTGCCACGTGCGGGAGCCACGCAGCGATGCGTCAACTGCCCGCCCGATCCGGGGACAGCGGGACGAAAAAACCCGATTTCGCGGGGCAACCCCCGTGGCATCCGGAATGCTAGGAATGTATTTGCATGTGACCAACCGCCTGTATTTTTTGGCCGCGCTCTTTTCCCTGGCCGCCTTGGCCAAGGGCACGGTGGTGATTAATGAAATCCACCACGATCCCGACGTCAAAACCGAGTTGGCTGAGTTCATCGAACTGCACAACACCGGCGCCGAGCCGGTCGATCTCAGCGGCTGGGTGATTGGGGACGCCGTCACGTTCACATTCCAGGACGGCAGCAAGCTCGACGGCGGCGGCTTTGTCGTCGTCGCGCACAACACGGCGCAGTTCAAGGCCAAGTTCGGCGGCTCGCCGCTTGGCCCGTGGCTGGGCAAACTGGACAACGATGGCGAGCGGATCGAGTTGCGTGACGCCACCGGCCAACTCGTCGATCGCGTGCGCTACCGGCTGGGGTTCCCGTGGCCGATCGTCGGCGACCCGCCGGGCTACTCAATCGAGCTGATCCACCCCGAGCTCGACAACAACAACGGCCACAACTGGAAGCCGTCCGTCCGCGGCGACGTCTCGACCAAGGCCAACACGCTCGTTGCCAGGGGCAGCGCTTGGCGTTACTTCAAGGGCACACGTGAGGCGTCTAGTCCGCGCACCGCCTGGCGCATGGCGGACTTCACCGAGAGCGGCTGGCTGTCCGGTCGCACGCCGATCGGCTATGGGGAGAACTTCATGAAGACGATGCTGGGCGACATGCGTAACGGCTACACGTCGGTTTACTTCCGCAAAAAGTTCACGGTCAAGGACGCGAAGATGATCGGCGCGCTGACGTTGGCGTTGCAGTTCGACGACGGCTTCAACATGTGGATCAACGGCAGGCACGTCGCCGGCAGTAACATCTCAACCATGGAGCCGCGCTTCGGCACCGGCGCCAGCTCGGCGATCGAGGAGCACAGCTTCGTCGAGTTCGATCTGCCGTCGCCGGGCGGCTATCTCGTCGAGGGCGAAAACGTTCTCGCCATCCAGGCGCACAACGCGTCGAAAGGCGGCAGCAGCGACTTCTTCATCGACGTGGAGTTGAAAGCGACGGTCGGCCCGGCCAACCGCGGCCCCACTCCCGGCGCGCGCAATTCGGTTTTTGCCGCCGAACCACTACCGCGCTTGGCCAAGGTCGAACACGCGCCCAGGCAGCCGAAAGGTGGAGAGGCAGTCGTGATCACCACGGCACCGAACTTTGCAGCCAAAGATTCTGAAGTTTATGCGGAATATCAAGTCGTGAAACCGGGCAGCTACGTGTACATCGACGACGCGGCGTATGAGCGAAACTGGATCAAGCTACCGATGAACGACGTTGGCCAAGCGGGCGATGCCCGGGCCGGAGACGGTGTTTTCTCGGCAACGGTTCCCGGGGGCATCCAGCAGCACCGGCACCTGATCCGGTATCGGGTGTCTGTGAAGAACGCGCTTGGCCAAGTGGCCATCGCGCCCTACCCCGGCGATCCGTCACCCAATTTCGCGTACTTTTGCTACAACGGCGTGCCCAACTGGAGCGGCAGGGCCAAGCCCGGCGCCAAGGTGGTCGAGTACGACAGCCAGGCGCTCACCCGCGTGCCGGTGTACCATTTGATCTCGAAAAAAACCGCTGTCGAGAACTCGACGTGGAATGAACGATACGGCGGTGACAATTACAAGTGGAAGGGCACGCTCGTGTACAACGGCGAGGTGTACGACCACATCCGCTACCGCGCCCGGGGCGGCGTGTGGCGCTACGCG
>QOAX01000222.1 GCA_003972865.1 Verrucomicrobiota bacterium
CCACCAAACACGATCTCCATGCACTGCTCGAGCGAGCGTTTCAGGAGTTCTTCCCGCTCCTCCGTTTCGCCGGCGGCCTTGGCCTGTTCGTCGAGCACTCGTGCCAAGCCGAGTCCCGCTTGGCTGCGGGTGGTCACGTCGGTGCCCGGCAGTTCGGTGACGGCCCGGTACGCCTCCGCCGCCGGGCCGAGGTTGCCCAACTGCAATTGGCAATCGCCCACGCGGCCCCACGCGAGCGAATGCAGCGGACTGCCGATCATCTCGTTGGCCACGCGCTGATAGTGCGGCAACGCATCGAGCAGGTTCGTGGGCATGCGCTGCGACTGATCGGCGGCCACGTCGCCCAGGTAAAACTCCGCCCGGGCCTGCTCGGCGACCGGTGCGTTGGTGGCGTTGACGACCGATGCCAGCAGCAGTTCAGCGGCGGCGTGTTCCTGCCGAAAGAACGCCGAGCGACCGGCACTGAGCCGCGCCTCCCACTCCATGCCGGGCGCGTTGGCCAGCAGATTAGTGTTCTCGAACAGCCGACGGTAGCCCTGCTCGGCCTCGGCAAATTTGCCGGACTGGAACTGGTGGTCGGCGATCCACTTCTGCGCCACCGGCGCGAGTGGATTGGTCGGGAAGCGCACCACGTAATTGGTGAACAACTGAAACGCCCTGGCCGGGTTGCCTGCCTGATGGTTCAGCCAGGCGCGGTCGAACTCCGCCTGCGCCAGTGCCGGGTGCGCCGGGTAGTTGGTCACCCAGCGGTCGTACTCGAGAATCGACGACACCCAGCTGCCGTCCATGACATGCGTCCGCGCGATGGCCAGTTGCGTCTCGGGCAGCAGGGTGGATTTCGGGAAGACCCCGGCGAACGAAGCCAGCACGGTACGCGACTCGGACGGCTTGCCCTGCCGGTTCAGCGCCTGCCCGTAGAGCAGCAGGCTGCGGTCGCTGTAAAAACTGCTCGGGAACCACTCGATGAGGTTGCTCACGGCCTGGCTTGCGCTGGGCAAGTCCTTGCGCTCGACACCGCTTCGCACGATTTGATACAGCGCTTGGTCCACGAGTTGGTTGTCGAATCCGACGGTGTTGGTGGCGATACTGATCGCCGCCCAGTACTTGCTCGAAGCCGCGGCGTAGTCCGCCCTGTGGAACAAACAGTCGGCCACTTTGAATTGCGCGACGGCTTGCTCCACGGATTTGGGCAACCCGGTCACGGCGTTCGAATAAGCCTGCTGCGCCAATCTCAGTTGAAAGCCCTTGCCGGACAGGTTCCCCCACTCCCAAAGCGCCCAGCCACGGCCAAGCCACGATTTGCCCATCAGGTCCGCATCGGCGTCGCCCTTCAGGATGACGTCAAAATGCCCCAGCGCCTCGCTGAGCAGGTTGGTGGAATTGAGCCGACTCGCATCCGGCAACCCGTAAAACTGCCGCAGCCGCAGCTCGCCCAGCGTGAGGTGCGACAGCCCGGTCGCAGGATCGCCGGGGTGGCGGATGCACAGGCGCTGCAACCGCTGCCCCGCAGTGCGCAGCCGGTTTCCCTCGACGTAAAGATCGACAATTTTCAGCAGCGCCGAGCGGCGCCAGTCGGGCGGAACATTGGTGGCCAGGTTCTGCTCGTACAGCCCGACAGCGGCGTCTGGCTGGCTCATGCGCCGCAGCACGTCGCCGTGAAAATCGGCCGACCGGGCGGCAAACACCGGGTCGGCAATTCCCTTGGCCAGTTGCACCAGGTTCGTGGCACCGCTCAGGGCACGGTCAAGCCGGGCTTCGCCGAGGTACACCGAGGCCAGCATGTGATGCTTCTGCCAGAATCGCTCCGGCGACAGCCCCGTGTCCGGCAGGTTCTCGAGCAGCAGCCGCGCCGCGCCCAGTTCCCCGAGCTCAAAGTAGGCATTGGCCAGCAGCAACCGTCCGTCGACGATCAACGGGTCGCCTGGCCGCGCACTGGCCGCGCGCTGAAACGGCCCGTCCGCCGGCTCGAGTGCGGCGATGCTCTTTTTCAGGTCGCCAAGTTTGTAGAGCGACTGCGCTTGGCCAAGCGCCGCCGTCAATGCCCGCTCAGAACCGGGATACTTCTCGATCAACTGGCCGTAGCTGGCCGCCGCCTCCCCAAACCGCTCAAGCGCAAACTGCGCCTCGCCGATCCAGAACAGGTAACGATCCGCCCACGGGCCGGCGCTCTGCAGCCCGGTCGTCAACTCGGCTGCCACAGCCTCGAATTGCCGAAGCTGAAACCGGGCCTGCCCCTCCAGCAACACCGCCTCCACCCGCGCGGGCGAGCCGGGATGCGCCTCGGCAAAGGCATCGAACCGCTCAACGGCCGTGGTGAACATGCCGTCGCGGAAGAACCGCTTGGCCACGTCGAACGCCAGCTTGGCCCTGGCCTTGGCCTGCGGATCCTCCGCCTGGCCAAGCGCCGCCGGCACAGCCATGCCCAACGCCAAGCCCAGGGCGGGCATCCGGCCCAACACCGTTTGCACCAACCGGCTCATTGTTTCTTCAGCAAATGTTCCATGCCAAGCGCCGCGGCTAGGAAGCGGCCCGTGTGACTGCCCGCCGCGGCTGCGATCCGCTCGGGCGGGCCCTCCGCCACGATCCGGCCGCCATCGTTGCCTCCTTCCGGCCCCAAATCAATCACCCAATCCGCCGACTTGATGATGTCCATGTTGTGCTCGATGACCACCAGCGTGTTGTTCGCGTCGCGCAACCGTACCAGCACATCGATCAAACGCGCGATGTCGTGAAAGTGCAGCCCGGTCGTCGGCTCGTCCAGGATGAACAACGCGTGGTCGCGTGACTGCTTGCTCAACTCGGTGGCCAGCTTCACCCGCTGCGCCTCGCCGCCGCTCAGGGTCGTGCCCTGCTGGCCCAGCTTGAGGTAGCCTAGGCCGACCTCGGACAACGTCGCGCATGGATCGCAAATCTTGGGGAACGCGCGAAAGAATGTCATCGCCTCGTCCACGGTCATGTCGAGCACGTCGGCAATGTTGCGGCCCTTGTAGTGGATCTCGAGTGTCTCGCGGTTGTAGCGCCGTCCTTTGCACGACTCGCACGTCACGTACACCGGCGGCAGGAAGTTCATCTCGATTTTCAGCAAACCGCCGCCCTGACATTTCTCGCACCGACCGCCCTTGACATTGAAGCTGAAGCGGCTTGCGCCATAGCCACGGATCTTCGACGCCGGCAAACTGGCGAACAGGTCGCGGATTTGGCTGAAGATGCCGGTATACGTCGCCGGGTTGCTGCGCGGCGTGCGGCCGATCGGCGACTGGTCCACAACAATCACCTTCCCCAGCGCCTCCTCGCCCCGCAGCGCCTTGAACTTGCCCGGACGATCCTTCGAGTTGTAAAACTTGCGGAACAACGCCCGCCGCAGTACGTCGTCGATCAGCGTACTTTTGCCCGAGCCGCTGACGCCGGTCAC
>QOAX01000071.1 GCA_003972865.1 Verrucomicrobiota bacterium
GGGCCAAAGCCGATGGCGTCCTGGATTTTCAGTCCCTCGTCGCCCGGCCACCAAAGGGCGATGTTTTGGCCGTCGGCATCGAGTGCGAAGCCGGTGTGCAACCCGGGCGACTCCTTTTGATCATCGCACCAGACAACAAGGTGGCCCTTGGACGGTAGGATGGTATATGCGGGGAAAAAGAAGGTTGGCTCCAGGGCAACGCCGTCCCCTAGGCCTGCGCCGCCGAGGTCGATGTCGCGGTTGGTCGGGTTGTGCAACTCGATCCAGTCGGGGTTTGTGTCGGCGTGTGTCACCGAGCCACGATTGGCGGCCATCAACTCGTTGAGAATGACACCGTCCGGCAGGCTCTCCACGGTGGCGTGAAGGCTGAGGCCGAAGGCGAGGTCCCGGTCATTGGTTGAGTATTGATGCACCTCGACCGCAAGGATGTTTTCACCCTGCTTCAGCGATTTTCCGGGGAGAGTAATCTGACCGCTCAGCTCGGCATCGATCACGGTGCTCAAGGCCCGCGTGGTGTAGCGGATGCTGCCGCGCTCCTTCATGTTCGCGCGGTGAATCTGCTTGCCGTTGAGATAAAACACTGCGCCGTCGTCGATGAGGTAGCGGATCTGCAACTCGCCGCCCCCGGCCGGTTGGTCGAAGTCAAACACCTTGCGAAAGTAAAACGTGGTGGCCCCCATCTTGAGCGTGGTGGCCATTTTGTATTTTTGCCGGGTGGTGGCGCGTCCAAGGTACGACTTGCCGCTTGGCCAGGCGGAGTCGTCGTATTCGGCCTTGCGCCAGGTGGTGCCCAGGTTTTCGCCATCGGCGTTGTACCTCCACTCCGTGTCCTTGAGGGAAATGAGGTCCTCCGACTTGGCGTGGCCGCCGTAGCGGAAACCGGCCTCCGTGTTGGGCAGTGATTTGCGTCCCTTCGAGTCGATGTAGGTCGCTCGCCAATAGTAGGAGCGGCCGAACTCGAGCAGATCGAACGGCACCGGCAACTCGGTCAGGTTCTCCGTCGTCTCAGTCTTGAAGACGGGGTAGGTGAACGAGCCGTCTGCGGAGCGGATTTCCCAGAGGGTGCTGGCATGGGTCACCGCCCCGTCACCGCTTTCGAACGCGGTAACCACCATCGACGCCGGTGCGTAAACGGAGCTTCCACCGGTCAGTTTACGGGCCGTGGGCTGTGTAGGAACATTCACCTTGCCGCATTGCTTGTTGACGTTGGCCTGGCGTCCCTGGGCGAACGTGGTGTAGCTGGTCAGCCCCATGCGCTTGAGATTGTCCGGCGTGAGCAGCGTGTTGTTCAGGTAATAAAGGTGCTCCTTGTACTCTGTGCGGAATGCCTTGAAAAAAGCGTCCTTGATGGTGTGCGTGCCGTGGGTGGTGTTGGCGTTGCCGGCCTCGCCGATGAAGATGGACTTGGTGGTAAAACCGCCCTGCATGTCGGCATCAAAATCCCACGGCAGCATGGTCCAGCGGCCGTCGGCACGGCGCCAAATGTAAAAGTTGTGTACCGTGTCATCCCAGGTGCCCATCCAGTTGCGCACGCCGATGTAACTCATGAGCGACTCCATGTCCCAGTTTGCCTCGAACCATTTCTTTAGGCGGGTGCGGTTGCTCCTGTTCTTGGCCAGGCCATCGATCATTTCCTTCAGCTCGGTGTGCCCCTTCCAGTCCTGATTTTTGGAGGAGTAAATCCACTCGTAACGCTGCAGTCCCGTCCAGCCGTCGCTGGTGCCCAGTTTGCCGCCATCGCCGCGGCCGTACGGGCCGAGGTTTTGCAGGATGCCGCTGGACTTGAAGATATGCCCGTTGGGTTCAAGCTCGGTTCCGGGGTTTCGGCGGGCCTGATCCTCGTGGTATTTTTCCAGCATTCGGTCGTTGTGATCCTCGATCATGAGCCGTCTCATTTTGCGTTTGTTAATGGCGACATCGACCCATTCAGTGTGCGAGGTGGGCAGGCCAAGCTCGCGGTACAGCGTGTGTCCGGCCACGGTCACGTTGTCCTTGTCCATGAACAAAAGGTCGCTCTGGCCGTCAAACTGGTTGTAGCGCGGCAGCCGAACCTTCCACGAGTTGCGGCCGCCGTTGCGGCGGTAGAAGCTGCCGTTCCAGCGACAGTAAACATCTCGCACCTCGCCGTTGTAAACGAGGATGCCGTGCACGGTGTCGTTCCAGGGACCGCGCGGCTTGATGTTTTTCGCTGGTCGGTAGCCGCTGCGCGGGTTGGCCGCCGCGTTCTTGGAAAGTTGGCTGATGCCATTTCTTGAAACCATCAGTTCGAAATATTTTCTGGTGTCAGTGAACCTAGGCATCACGAAATAGGAGTGCCGCTGGTAGGGATCGCTTTTACGCGGTGAAATCTGTTCTTGGCCCATGCCAAGGTCGGCCAAGATGCGGTAGCGCACCAGCGTCCGGTCCGGCTTCTTGGGCAGCGTGTGTGTCCAGGTGCCGTCCTCCAGTTTCATGTCGCGCTTAGCCAGGGTTTCCCCCTCCTTCTCGAGGTTGTCGTAAAAGTACTCGAGCGTGACGCCGGTGAGCGTCTCGTTGGTGGAAAACCTGGCCTCGATGGTCACCGTGTCCAGTTTGCCGATCAGGGTGTCTCCCTTGCTGTTGACCGCGCGGATGGAGGTGACGATGGGGGCCGGCATCGAGCGATCGCGCGCGATGTGGTTCGGCCGGCCCGGCGTGGCGTTTTTCTCGAGCGGCGAGGCGACCCAGTTGGCCGGGTCGTCGCCCGGCAGCGAGAAGTTGACCCGCTCCAGTGACCTGCCCCGGTACTGGTACTGCATCGGGTCGATGCCGGTCCACTTCGGCCCCGCGCCGATCGCATCCGCGCCAACGGGCCAGGGGAACTGGGCCGAGTAACGGACGCTGTCCTCGGCTTTGCCGCCGTCGTTTTCCACGCTCACGCGCTCGCCGTTGTTGCTCAACACGCCCTCGTACGGGCCCAGCACCGTCACGCCGGCCAGGCGATACTCCTTGATGGAGGCCAGGCGCTTGGGATCCTTCGCCACGATCAAAAAGCCGCCGCTCTGGACTTTTGTCCCCGCCGGGAAGGCGTAGTCGATGCCGCCGCTGATCCGCCAGTTGTCCAGCGTCATCGTCTCCCGGCTGAAGTTGTGCAGCTCGATAAACTCGTGCACATCCTCCGACAGGTCGAGCACCGGCTTGCCGCGCTGGTCGAACTCCGGCTCCTCGATCGGGTGATACATGATCTCGGAAATGATGATCCGCGGCGGCGGCGGCGCGTTGGCATCCACTCGGTAAAACCAGCCAAGCGGCAGGAAGGTTTTCTTGAACGGGTTTGTGCCGCTGATTTCGGGGTACAAGTTCCACGAGATTTTCACCTCGGCGCCCGGCGCTTGGCCAAGCGCAAACCGATAGCGACTG
>QOAX01000287.1 GCA_003972865.1 Verrucomicrobiota bacterium
ATCGGCAATTTGAGAAACAGGAAGGCGGTCCAGATAAGGCCAAGGAATTGATGGATTATCATGAATCCTTGGTTATGAAAAGTGGTGACGGATTGTTCAAGGTTCCCGCTGCTGATGTGGATTTTTCCGACCAATACTACAACAATGGTGGGAAGCCTACCTATTATAGAGTCAATTTTTCAAAATATAAGTCAGGCAAAAAAGAGCAGGCCATTGATTTTATCATGGATAACTTTCGCCCTGTGCGTCTCGCTATTGGGGGTTCCGTCATCCCAATGTTTTCAGTCGCCGGTGGATGGGATCATATTGTGTTCTTCCCGATGCCTGGCGGCCTTGGAGACTTTGAATCTGACAGCCTATCCGACGCTTGGGAGGAGGAATTTGCTAAACGGCAGGGGGGCAGGGACAAGGCGGCAGAGGCGACTAAGTTCTATACTGGGCTTGTGAAGGAAAGTATCACTGAAATCGCCAAGGCTCGTTGGAAGAAATAGTGCTTCCACCAAGCCCTCTTTTGCCCAAAAATTCTCCAAGCCCAAATCCATTATGGATTGAATGAGCGCGTGAAGTTGGAGGCCCCCCCCGGCCGGGTGCTTGAAGATAGAAAAACTAAGGCTCAATCGTCCAATATGCTTGAGCCTCTTCTTTTGTGACTAACTCCCGATAGTGTCTAAACAACATCTGCGTATCTCGATGGCCCATTTCCAGAGCCGTTTTGTCTGCTGATTGGTGGAAGCCCAGATGGTAGCTGGCGTAGGAGTGGCGCATGATGTCTGGTTTCCACTCTAAGCCTGCTTTTTGAAGTATGCTGGATAGGCGTTTGGGCTTGTTGATCGGGGGCAGGTCGCCACCAAGCCGAAGCCATCCCTTGAGGTTGTTCGAGAGGCTCACCAAACGGCGTTTACGGGTCTTGGCTTTGGCGGCAGTAATCTCAATGTACTGGTCAGTGAAGTCCTGTTGTTGCAGGCGTTGGATTTCCAAGGGGCGAACACCAGCAAAGAGTCCTATGGCCAGATATGGGATCATTCCGGGGTCGGTTTTAAATGCCGTTAGGAGGAGTTTTTGAGCCTCGGAAGGGGTGAATATGGCTGGCGGGGAATCATCGCTCCTGGGCCGCTTTACGGCCCTGCACGGGTTGTTCTCGCAGTAGTTTTCCCTGATGCACCAACTAAAGAATGGCCCAATCTTGGCAAGCACTCCATCAATGGTGGATCGCTTCCAGTTTCGGGTGTGGAACCACTCCTCTAGCTGGCTTGATGAAACCTTGTGGCACAACTGATTGGCGAACTGTCCGGCCAGCTGTGAGAGGTGTAGTTGGATTTGCTTGAGAGACGAATGGCGTAGTGATCGCTGTTTGATGACCTTGGCATACCTCCCAACGGCATCGGTTATGGAAAGGGGGTTTAGTTTGGCAGGGGAGTTCAACATGCATTGGTAAATCGATACTTCACGTTTGGAGGCAAGGTTGAAGGCAGAGACGATGTCCCTTTGTTCCTCGGGGGTTCTATTGCTCCAGAAGCCGGTAGAGTCGGCTTCAATCGAGTTTAACCATGCACGAGCCTCATCACGGGAGGTGAAGAAGCGTTGCCTTCGTTTACCATGAAGGGAGATCGTGACACGCCACCGGGTATTTCCGTGATTAAGAGTTTTCTGGATTCGCATCCGCTAACATCCGCTAACCGTTTTTGCCAAATTGGTGCGAATGAGAGCCGTGCAAGCTAAAGCGAGAATGCGAAAAACAGAGTAAAACTAAGAAGATGGTGCGCAGTACAGGACTTGAACCTGTGACCCCTACCGTGTCGAGGTAGTGCTCTACCAACTGAGCTAACCGCGCATCCCGCGGGGCCGGGCAAGTTGGCAACCCCGGCCCCGGTTTTCAAGCCCTGATTTTCGGCGGGAAGCCGGCTCTTGCGCTTGGGTGACCGCTCTGGAAGGCTCGCTGCCGTTCACTTTTGAATCATGAAAAACATTTCAAGACTGTTGGGCCTGGCCGTGGGGCTGGGGGTGCTGTACGCGGGCATGACCACTGAGGCGGCAGATAAAAAGAAGGCGAAGCAGCTCCGGCACTTTGTCTGTTTCAAGTACAAGGCGGAGGCGTCGAAAGAGAAGATTGCCGAGGTGGAGAAGGCGTTTGTTGCGCTGGAAAAGAAAATCACGGAAATCAAGGCGTTCGAGAAGGGGATGAACAACAGCCCCGAGGGACTCAACAAGGGGTTTAAACACTGTTACATGATCACCTTCGAATCGGAGAAGGATCGCGATGCTTATCTCGTCCATCCAGCCCACAAAAAGTTTGTCGCACTTGTCGGCCCGGTGCTTGAGGATGTGTTCGTGGTGGACTACTGGGCTGGGAAGTAGCCCGGTGGCCAGGCGCTTGGCCAAGCAGCGTGCTTATTCAGAATGAAGCACGTTTAGCCCGGCGAGCGGTTGAGCGGACGGTCACCGGGGGCGTCAGTGTCATCCGACTCGATTTATCACTCGGTACGTGCTTGGCTTGGGCTTTCGAGCTTGGCCAGGATGTCGCGAATCTCTCCGAGCGAGTAGCCCAGCGCGAGCAGCGCGGCGTTGATGGTTCCGGCCGAGGCGCCGCCCGCACGCCGAATTTGCGGCAGGATGCCGCGCTCTTCCAGCACGGCCAACGCGCCGGAATAGGCGATGCCCTTCACGCCGCCACCCTCGAAGACAAGATTGCGAAAAGGATACCCGGTTTGAGGCATGAGCGGAGTCTAGCGGGGGATGATTCGGAGTTCGACGCCGAAGCTCCGCGCTTGGCCAAACTGTTTCAAAATGCGCACCACGAAAAAAAGCCGACATATAGTTGGCGATTCCCCGGTCGCTATCCGGTGACTCTTCATTTTTTTAACCCTTTATTGACCAATCTGTTAAGGAAGGCTCCGGCGGGTGGCTGTTTGGGGTTGGCAGGGCCGATGCTCAAGCGCGGGTGAGTATGTGTTGCTTGGCACGAATCGCTTGTTGAGCCGCAATAACCCTTTAATGAGCATGAAGAAAAAAACCCTCTTAGGCGTGCTTGCGAGTGCGCTGTTCGTATTGGCGGCAACGTTGTTGCCGGTGGAAACCCTCATGGCCCAGGACGCGCCCGCCGAGGCCGCTCCCGCTGCGGCCGAGGAAGCAGCTCCAGCGGCCGAGGAAGCCGCGGCTCCCGCTGCGACTGAAGAAGCTGAACCGCCTACCTTCTCAGAACTCGGTGGGGATTCCGGTGACACCGCGTGGATGATCGTGGCCACGGCCTTGGTGCTGTTCATGACCATTCCCGGCCTGTCGCTGTTTTATGGCGGTCTGGCGCGAAGAAAGAATGTGTTGTCCATCCTTGTGCAATGTTTCGCCATCACCTGCCTGATGACGATTCTTTGGACAA
>QOAX01000070.1 GCA_003972865.1 Verrucomicrobiota bacterium
CTTTAGTTCCTCGCGGATGCGCTCGAAGATCAGCACGTTGGCGTCGATGGCCATGCCGATCGTCAGCACGATGCCGGCGATGCCGGGCAGCGTCAGCGCAGCGTCGAGGTAGCACATCACGCCCATCAGGATGAACAGGTTCAGCACCAGCGCGAAGTTGGCGACGAGGCCGGAGAACCAGTAGTAAAGGAGCATGAACACCGCCACGGCGATCACGCCGTACAGCGCCGCCTTGAAGCCGCTCTTCACCGAGTCGGCACCTAGACTGGGTTCCACGCTCATCTCCTCCTCGATTATCAGCGGTGCCTTGAGTGGGTTGAGCAGAGCGTTGGCGATGGTGGCCGCCTCCTCCGAGGTGAAGTCCCCCGTGATCTGCCCGTTGCTGGTGATGCGCTCCTGCAAAACCGGGGCGGACAGCAGTTTGCCGTCAAGAATGATGGCCATCTGCCTGCCGATGTTTTCCTGCTTGGTTAACCGTCCCATTGCAGAGGCTCCTTCGCTGTTGAACCCGAAAAGAATCATGGGTTGTTGGGTGAGTGGTTCCCGCGAGGGATAGGCGCTGGTGATGTGCTCGCCTTTCAGGCCGTATTCGTTTTTTATCTCAACCAACACATCAATGGTGGAGCTGTTGCCCTGCGGGTCTTTTGTGGTGTAAGCGTATTTCTTGTAGCCAGCAGGGGTGAGGTCATTAGCAATCAATCGGGCGGAATCGTTATGCACGAGGGCGAACTCCAGGAAGGCAGCCTCGGTCACCAGTTTTTTGGCTCTCGCCTGGTCAGCCTCGGACAGGCCGGGCAACTGGATCATGATCTTGTTGGCCCCCAGCGGGCGGATGTCCGGCTCGGCGACACCGATGGAGTCCACGCGCCGGCGCAGCACCTCCACGGCCTGGGCGAGGGCGCCACTGGCGGCAGCGTTCTCCAGCTTGTTGGTGTCCATCGCCACGAGGAACGACGAGCCGCCTTTCAGGTCCAGCCCAAGCTGAATCTGCCCGGCCACCTGTTTCTGGAGTTTTTGCAGGACAAGCCGGTTGTCAGGCACCTGGCCGCGAAATGTCATTTTTGGGAAATTGTAATTGGTCAGCACCAGGCCGGATGCCTCCACAGCCTTGTAGAGCGTGCCGAACTCATTGCTGTTTTCGTCCTTAGGGTTAAAGTTCGCCTTGGCGGCGGCGTAAACCTTGTCGAACTCCGCGTCCTTGTTTGTGGCTTTGCCAAATTGCTCGATCAATTTTCCGGGCTCATCCTGGGGCGGCCACATCTCGAATCCGGCCCAGGCCAGGATGAACAGCAGTAACAGGAATCGGACTGAGTTGTTTCGTTTCACGGTTTTGAGTTACTTGTTGTCCTTTAAATCCGACTTGTCGGTGATCACGCGCTCGATGGCGTGTTTCTCCACTTCAAACTTACTCTCGAGTGAGCGGATCGAGACGGTGGTGTCCTTGACCGACTGCACGGTGCCCACCACGCCGCCCCGGGTGACCACTGACGCTCCGGTTTTGAGTGCTTCCACCATTTTCTTGTGCTCCTTGGCTTTTTTCTGCTGCGGCCGAATGAGCAGGAAATAGAAAATGACAACCATCAGGATCATGGGAACAAACATTCCCATTGGGCTGCCTTGCGATTGGGTTTGGCCCTGCTGCGCCAGCAGAATCAGTTGTGTGGGGTCTAAGCTCATTTCGGCTCTCAACAAAAGGGCGCGAACTGTAGTGATCGACAGGTCGATTGCAAGCGTTTTTTGGGCGTTTTCCGCGTTCTTTAACGCTTTTTTACCTTTGGCCGAGCGTGGCCAATGATGGCCCACTATGGAGCCATGCCTTGAATAATAGCTGCCTTTTTGTAGTCTCGGCAGGTCTGCTCATGACTTTTGACAGGGTTTTTTTTCGAAGTTTGGCCGCGCTTGGCCTGGCGTGGGCCGCTTGGCCAAGTGGCTTGGTGGCGGCTGAGCCGGAGGAGATCGAGTTTTTCGAGAACCACATACGCCCGTTGCTGGCGCAAAACTGTTACAAGTGCCACAGCAAAGAGGCCGGGAAGGCCAAGGGGGAACTGCTGCTCGACACTCGCGAAGGCCTCCGCAAGGGCGGCGACTCCGGCCCGGCGATCGTTCCCGGCAACCCCAAAGCCAGCCGACTGATCCAGGCGGTTTCGTATGACAACGACGACCTGCAGATGCCGCCCAAGACCAAGCTTCCGCAGGAGGCCATCGACAAGCTGACCCGGTGGATTGTGATGGGCGCGCCCGATCCCCGCGTCGGCAAGACGGCTAACATCACTGACAAGGACGCGTTCGACATCGCCAGGCGCAAAACCGAACACTGGGCGTGGCAGCCGGTGCGGCGTGATGTCCGGCCGCCGCCGGTCGAGCCGGTCGGCGGAGCGGACTGGGCCAACACCGCCGTTGACCGGTTCATCCTTGCCAGGTTGCAGGCAGCCGGGCTTTCCCCCAGCGCAGCGGCGACTCGGCGCACGCGCGTTCGCCGACTGCACTTCGACCTCATCGGCCTGCCGCCGACACCGGAGGAAGTTGAGGCGTTCGTCGCAGATGCATCGCCGAACGCCTACGAAAACCTTGTCGAGCGCCTGCTCACCTCGCCGCACTTCGGCGAGCGCTGGGGGCAGCACTGGCTCGACCTGGTGCGTTTCGCCGAGACGCGCGGCCACGAGTCGGACTTCCCGATTCCGGAGGCGTACCGCTACCGCAACTACGTCGTCCGCGCCTTCAACGCCGACGTGCCGTACGACGATTTTGTGGTCGAGCACATCGCCGGCGACCTGGTGGAAAATCCGCGCATCGACCCGGCCACCCGCTGGAATGAGTCCGCGCAGGGTGCCGGTTTTTGGCACTTGGGCGAGGCCACGCATTCACCGGTCGATATCCGCGGCGACGAGTGCAACCGCGTGCACAACCAGATCGATGTTTATTCCAAGGCGTTCCTCGGGCTGACGGTGGGTTGCGCCCGCTGCCACGACCACAAGTTCGACGCCATATCGACCCGGGACTACTACGCCCTCGCCGGCTACCTGCAGAGTTCCGGCTATCATTTGAAGGATGTCTCCGACCCGGCAGCGCAAACTGCCGCCCACAACAAACTGGCCAGGCTCCGTGCCGAGAGCGAGGCTGGGCTAATCAAAGAGTTTGCGTCGTCAGTCGAAACCAAGGTGAGCCGCTTGGCCGACTATCTGCCGGTTGCCGCGGAGATTCTCCGCAACATTCCCGAAGGCAAGGATGCCCCCAAGCCGGGCGACTACATCGCCTCGCACCCGGCCGTGCAGGAAGCGGCCAAGGCCCTAAACCTTCAGCCGGAAAAACTCGCCGCCTGGGTCGCTTACCTCGACAAGGCACGCGGCAATGC
>QOAX01000254.1 GCA_003972865.1 Verrucomicrobiota bacterium
CCGGTCAAGCAACCAGGCGCCTGGCCAAGCGGCAGGGCGGCTTGCAATTGGAGTGCCGCCGGCGGATGTTCGGTGCGGTACAATTGAAAATTATGACTCGCGTTTTTGTTTCCATCTTTTTGTTAGTTTTTTCGTTGTTGCCCTTGGCCAAGCCGGCCAACGTCGGTGCGGCGAAGAAGCCCAATATTGTCATCATCGTTGCTGACGATCTCGGCTGGGCCGATGTCGGCTATCACTCGGATCGCATCCCGACGCCGCACCTCGATCGGATCGCCCGTGAAGGTGTCGAGCTGGATCACTTTTACGTGTTCCCGATGTGCAGCCCGACGCGGGCCGGGTTGATGACCGGTCGCTATCCGATTCGGTTCGGCATGGCGCGTGCGGTGATTCCGCCGTGGCGGCATTTCGGCCTTGATCCCGGCGAGCTCATGCTGCCGGAGGCTTTGGCCAAGGCGGGCTACCAGCACCGCGGTGTTTTCGGCAAATGGCACTTGGGCCACAACGACACGAAATGGCACCCGAACAGCCAGGGTTTCACGCATTTTCACGGCCATTACAACGGGGCGATCGATTATTTCGACCTGACCCGCGAGGGCGAGCGTGACTGGCATGTCAACGAGAGAGCCAGCGGCGAGCAGGGCTACTCGACCGACCTGATCGCCGGTGCGGCCAGCCGGTTCATCGCCCAACACGCAAAGGGTGCGGCGCCGTATCTTTGCTATGTCCCGTTCAACGCGCCGCACTCGCCGTTTCAGGCACCTGAAAAATACCTGAAAAAATTCGCCCACTTGGCCGAGGGAAACGCCGGGGGCAAAAACAGAAACCTGCGGCAGAAGGTGGCGGCGATGGTGTCGTGCATGGATGACGGCATCGGGCGGATTCTCCGCGCGATCGACGACTCGGGCGAGTCGGACGACACGCTGGTTTGGTTTTTCAGCGACAACGGCGGCGTGTCGGCGATCGCGGACAACAACCTGCCGTTGCGCGGCAACAAGCTCGACGTTTGGGAGGGTGGCGTGCGCGTGCCGGCCACCGTGCGTTGGCCAAGTGGCGGGGTTCGCGGCGGCGGAAAAGTCAGCGTGCCGCTGTCGTGCATCGACGTGATGCCGACCTTGGCCAAGCTCACCGCCCCCAAGCCGTCGGTGAGCCTTGGCAACAAGCCATTCGACGGGCGGGATGTGCTGGACGTGTTGCAGGCCAAGCGCAGGCGGCTTGATCGCGAGTTGTATTTCTACCATGGCCAGGCCGGTGAGAAGCGGGAGAAAATCGCGATTCGCACGGCCAAGTGGAAGCTGCTCATCAACGGACCGAACATCGCGGGCGGCGAGTGGCAAACAGCGAAGCACGAGCGGTTTTTGTTTCGGATCGACCGTGATCCAAACGAGACGACCGATCTCTTGTCGAGGCACCCCGAGGTGGCCGACCGGCTTGCGGGAAAGTTGGTGGCGCATCGCAAGCTGCAACCACCGGGCGGCGTGGGCGTTTACAACGCAGGCAGAAAAAATTTCAAGGCACCCGCGGACTGGGTGGTCAGGTGAGTGACCTTTTGCGCGACTTTAGCCTTGTTTTCAGTTTGTTTGAGGTTCACATTCTCGCACCGGTCATCAGCCGCAACCAACCCGATATCACGGATATCCATCCGCAATGAGTGAAGCCAAAAACACTGATCCGCTCAAGGAGCTGGATCTGGATCTGGAGTTTCTCCCCGCTTGGGCGCAGAAACCGAATGACGCAAAACCGTTCGCCAACTATGCCGGCGAAGAGAGACCCCGTGCGCGTGGACGCGGCGACTGGGGCGACCGGCCACCCCGACGGCGCGACGACAACCGCAGCCGCGACTTCAAGGGCCGCGATGCGAAGGGCGGCGGCCAGGATCGCAACCGAGATGGCGACCGGCGTCCGAAATTTCAAAAGCGCGACGGCAAGCGGCCCTTCGACAAGAGGAAGGACTTTCGGCGCAACGAGGCCCCGCCGCGGCCGCCGTTGGAACTGGACGTAGCCATTCAGCCGGAGAAAAACGGCGTCGAGTCGCTGGCCCGGCAGATCAAGCACACCGGCCGTGCCTATCCCCTGTTCGACATCGCACGCCTGATCCTCGCTAAGCCGGAGCGCTACCTTGTCATCCTCAAGACCCGAAAGAAGGAGGACGGCTCCGTCGCCCAGCCGCTGTTTTTTTGCCAGGTGGACGAGACGGTATGGCTCTCCGAGGACCAGGCGGTGGATCATGTGTTGAGCCGGCACTTCGACACCTTTTACAAGACCGAAAAAACCGAGATCGATCCGCCCAAGGGCACCTACACATTCGTGGCGCAGTGTGGGATGAGCGACCAGATTCTCGGGCCGCCGAACTACCACGGCTATCAGGACAAGCTCCGCGCCCTGCACGCTGACAGGTTCTCCCGGCTTCCCTTTGATGTCTTCAAGTCCCGCGTGAAAATCGTTCATGACGAGGAGGTGGTGAAGCAGTGGCTCGACGACCAAAGCTGGAAGACCGAGTACATCGCCATCAACCTGCCTGAGGAGGCCAAGCTCGAGTCGCGCGAAGAGGTTCGCGAACATTTCCGCCAGCACCACCTGTCCAACCTGATCGCCGAAGTGGACGATGTGGCGCTTAAGGCCAGCGTTTTCGGCAAAAAAACCCCGCCGCGAATGCAGAACCTCGTCCGCTACGAGCTCGATGATCAGCGGCGCTTTCCGCTGAAGGTCGTCAATGTGCTCAGCCAGGAGTTCAGCAGCCACGGCCTGCAATTCTTCAAGCGAAAAAAAAGCGTCACCTACGTCTCGGTGTCCCGCCCGCATCATTTGAACCTTGAACAAACCCCGGTGAGCGACAGCATCCGTGACATCGTGACGTTCGTTGTCGAGAACCGGGACTGCACCCGCCGGATGATTCTCGACAAGTTCGCTCCCGAGCCGGACAAACCGGAAAGTGCCGAGGCCCCCACCGCAGACGGCACGCCGGAGTCGGAGCCGCCGCTTTCCCCCGAGCGCACCGCCGTGCTAAGCGACCTGCACTGGCTCGTGCACCAGGGCCACGTGGTCGAGTACGCCAACGGCCAAATGGAGATCGCCCCCAAGCCGCAGCAGCCGCAGCCGAAAAAGAAAAAGCCGAAGCCGGACAAAAAACCCAAGACTGAAAAGCCAACGGCAGCTGAAGCCCCGGCCGACGCCCCCGACACCGGGGAAACCAAGCCGGCCGAAACGCCGGAGCCAAGCGCCGAGCCGCCAGCCCCCGAAGCCAGCGACACGACCGAACCTGTCGAGCCAAGCCAAGCGCTTGGCCAAGCGACCGAGCCGACCGAGCCGGCCGAGCCGACCGAGCCGGCCGAGCCGACCGAGCCGACCGAGCC
>QOAX01000056.1 GCA_003972865.1 Verrucomicrobiota bacterium
CTCGCCCTTGAACCAGTACTCGATCGTGCCCGCCGCACCGTTGCTGAGGGCCTGAGGGATGGCGTTCGGCAGCGCGACGCTTGCGCCGCTGCCATCGAAGAGCAACGACCCGCCGCTGCCGACTGCCGGGTTGCGAATCACGTCATCAAAGGTGATGTCAATGGTGGTCGGAAGATCCAGCCCCTCGAGCGGCGCCTGGCCAAGCGGCGCATTGGAAACGGCCCAGTTGCGGTCGCCCATGCCCACCAGCACACCGTCGTTGCCCCCTATGGCATCCGGCAGGACCGTGCCGCTGACCTCGTCGAAGTTATAGGCGGCCAGCAGGTTGGCCCCGGCCCCGAGCGACTTGTTCATGTTGGCGTTGATTTCCTCCTCCGTGCGCACAACACCCCAGATTCGCAACTCGTCCAGTTTACCGACCAGGAACTGCGAGGCCGCGTCGTTGGAGAAACCAAAGTTAAGGTGCTTCTGCCAGTCGAAGTTGGACATGTCTTTTTCGCCCTGGACGACCAGTGTGCCATCGATAAAGATCTGCTGGCCATTGGCATCGGCGCCCAGGGTGTGGGCAAGGTGATGCCACTGCCCGTCCGCCAGGTTCAACCCGGAGGACACCTCCACACCGGGGCCGCTCCAGGTCCGGACGCGGATGTTGCCCCCGGTCAGGTGCAGATGGCGGTCGTGGCCGCCTCCACCAAGATTGGCATCCACCACGCAGTACAGGCCGGCGTTGGGATCCTCGGTGCGGAACCAGAATTCCACCGTGTAGTCGGTCTCGGGAATGTCCATCGGCACAGAGACGTATTGGCCGCCCTTGAACTCCAGGGCCGCGCCGCCCCCCTCTGAAGACTGCGGCGGCTTGCTGGCGCTGGCAGAGGCCACCGTCGGTGCCGTGCTGTCCTCGGTCACCGTAAGCACCGCCTCATCGGACGTCACAGTCTTGTTAGTGAAACTGATGGAAACCGAGTAGCTGCTGCCGCTGTCATCCGCAGTCAGTGTGCCAGGGGTCGTGTAGGAAGACCCGTTGGCGCCATCGATCGCCTCGCCGTTCCGGGACCACTGGAAGTCCACTCCACCGGAAACCGGCTCGCCGTCCTGGGTGGCTGAGACTCCAACCGAGAAGGTGTGATCCCAGCCCAGGACACCCGTGGCGCTCTGCGGCTGCTCAGTGATGGCAAGGTTCAACTCCTTGCCTGCGTAATACAGGTCGGCAATCTGTGCACCGGTCAGGCCCTGGGCATACACCTGGAAGTCATCAATGGACCCCTCAAGACTGTTGCCCCCCTGGCTTTCGGCGGAATCAATCATTGCGCCCACCGCAAACCGTGTGATATCGGTCGGCAGTGCCCCGGTGTTGCTTCCGGAATGGAGCAGTTGACCATTCACCCAGATTTCCTTTGCGTCACCATTCTTGACAAACGCGAAGTGGTTCCATGCGGCAAAGTCACCTCCCCAGCCCCTGTTGATGCGGGTGTCTCCACCCCCACAGCAACCGGCCGTGTCCCAGTAAATGTCGCCGCCGCCCCAGGGGGCATGGGCCTGGGCAACGCGATTATTCGTCGGTGAGAAGGCCCAGAAACTCGAGGATGAGGTCCGGGTCACCACCTTTTGCCAGAAGGCGAAGGTGACCTTGTTGAGCGAGGAGGCTGTATTGAGGAATTCGCCATCCTCAACCAGCATCGCAGCGGTAGCGGAACCATTGATGTCAAGGGCCGAACCTGCGCCCTCACGGCCCTCGCCGTACTTGGCGCCGCCAACGAAGACACCCGTGATGCCCTGGACGGAATCGACCGATCCCGCAGGATCGGAGTTGTCGTTGAAGTCCCAGCTGGCAATCAGGTTCAGGCCGTTCTCAGTGATCACCGGACCCGGCAGACCCTCACTGTGTAACAGGGCGGTTTCTTCACCACTCAGTGCCCGTTTCCAGATGGCCACTTCATCAATGAGCCCCGTCACCCAGTGCGATGCGTTCCCGCGCAGGATGCCACCTATGGTGGTAGCATTTAGATTGTCCCAACCCGAATCTGGTTTGGCCGCAATTGCCAGATCATCGAGCACACCATCGACGTAAATGCTGCGCGCGAGATTATCCTGCACAAACACCACATGGTGCCACTCATCATCGAACGGTTCCGCGGTGGAGAATATGTGACCGACTGTCGGTCCCGCCCCTCGGATGTAGATATCGATGGATCCGTTAGAACCGTTATTCTTGGTTCCAATATTAAACAATGGGGTATTATTGCCCAATGTATTGGACTCTGAGAATAGCCGCAGATCGTTCTGACCGGTTCCCTGAACCTTGGACCAGAACGAAATGGTGAACGAATCATGCTTGTTGGCCGGCAGATCGTCGTCCGCACCATGCACCCTGCTCAGCAGCGTCTTATCCGCATTCGAGAAGGATATGGCATTGCCAACCTTGCCAGCAACAACGTTGTCGCCACTGATGTTGGTCAAGTCCATGTCGTAGCCACCAATCACGTCAGCGGTCTTATCTCCCGCTATTTCGTCCAATGGCCAATGGGCAACCAAGCCGCTGGCCAAGTCAGGCGCAGGAGCTGCCTGGCTGAGCTGCACGTAGTCGATGCCCATCCAATTACCGCCACCCTCCGCATTATAGTTGACTCCTTTAAGGGTGATGATGTTGTCATAACCGGACCCGACCTCCGCATTCACATCTGCAAGAGTAAAGGGCTCTGTATCATACGTCTGGCCGAGTTGATCGGGCCGGATGACGATCTCAGACTGCACCTGCACGTTATTGACATACACCTCAATACCGTAGCGGGAATCAGCCTGATCGCCATGAAGATTCAGGGCATCATAGCTGACAATAAGCCGATCCGTTGGCTCCAGCGATTCGGGCAGGTTGAAATGATACCGAAGATCATTGTCTGTGCCCGCAAACGCGCGCTCGGCAGCCTCCTCATTGGCCTCTACCAGACCCACCGGCGTGTAGTCACCATTGCCGGCAATCACAGTCGAATAATCACCCGCCCAATAATAATCATCGTCCGCCTGCTGAGCGACTTCGGGGCTGGCTGGGTCTCCTGGGAGTTCGTTACTGCCTTTCTCCTGCATAAAGGAAGTGTTGGCACCGCCACCGTCGCCGGCGGGCCAGCCGTCATCGTTCATGCCGACCGACCAAGGCAACTCGGGTGGCAGAATCGGTCCCGGGGCCTCGCCCACCAGGTTAACCAAACCGGTCGCACTGGCCGTCTTGCCGTACACCGCTGCGTACGGACCCCAGCCACTCCAACCCTTCTGGCCTCCCTGGCCATCCTGGGTGTCTCCGTCGTTCACGCACACGCCAACCCCGATCGACATCCCGCT
>QOAX01000231.1 GCA_003972865.1 Verrucomicrobiota bacterium
CGCTGATGTCGAACGGGAAATCTCCGGCGACGACATGCCACTGTGGAGCGCTGCCCCGGAGCCACCACCCGTGATCGGGGGCGAATGGGGGCGAGGCAGGGGAAAAGATGACGACAAGGATTCAGAAAAGGATGAAGATGCCAAATCAACTGCCAAGACCACTTCACTTTGGGACGCAGCCAGGGCCGGCAATATTTCCATGCTCAAGGAGCACTTGGCCAAGGGCATGGATGTCAATGCCAAGGATGAAGGCGGCGGCACAGCGCTTAATCTAGCGACCCTCGCCGGACACACCGAAGCGGTGGAGTTTCTTATTGGGAAGGATGCCGACGTGAACCTTTCTGGCAATGATGGGAGCGCCCCGCTTCACGGAGCCGCTTTCCTTGGTCAAGAGGGCGCCGCAAAACTGCTCGTTGAGGCCGGTGCCAAGGTGAACGCGCGGAACAACAAGGGAGAGACCCCGATCGACTCCGGTGCCGCCGAGTGGAGCGAGGAGATTCAAGGGATCGTGCAGTTCATTTCTGCCATCGTCCAGATCAAGACTGATGTCAACAAAGTGCGTGACGGTCGGCCCAAGGTCGTCGCCTTGCTGAAGGAGAACGGCGGCAAGTCCGGCCGCGAATTGGCTGGCGGCCTTGGCGGCCTTTGGGATGCCGCAAAAAACGGCGACTTGGACAAGTTGCAGGAAGCTCTGTCCAAAGGCGCGGACATGAACGGGCACGATGACATGGGAATTACCCCATTGTCTTGGGCTGCGATGGCAGGCCACGCGGATGCAGCACAATTGCTCATCAAGAAGGGAGCCAAGATAAATGGAAAAAACAGAGATGGAGGAACGCCCCTGCATGGAGCTGCTTTTCTTGGCCAGACAGAAATTGTGGAGCTGTTCATAAAGAACAAGGCAAATTTAAACGTCTCCAACGACAAGGGGGAAACTCCACTGGATAACTCCGCTCACGGGTGGGATGAAATACAGGGCATTATGCAGATTGTTGGTGGGATTCTGCAAATGGAGGTGGACCTTGATCGTGCCAAGGCAGGTCGCTCCAAGATCGTCGATTTGCTGAAGAAGAATGGCGGACGCAGCGGTGAGGACTTTCGCTAATCTAGGCACGTAACTTTTTAGTTCTGCTGAACCAACTGGCTAACGATGGTTATTTACTAACCCTCCCATATTTGTAACCACATAGATTCAATTGATGTAGAAATTATATATGGAAGATAAACAATATGAAATGATTGGCAGCGACGGTGAACAATATGGACCGTTCACCATTCAGCAGTTGCAGGATACTCTTTCACAAGACCGCGCCAACGCGCAGACACAGATCAGAGAAACAGGAACTGAAGCCTGGCAACCGCTTGGCCAAGTGCTCGGCAATCAGTCCATCGAGAACTTCAGCGAATACAGGGAAGCCATCCTGACTGGCAACCGGCGACTGGACGTCGGGCTGGCGTTTTCACAAGGGAGTGAACTCTTCAAGGCGCACATGGGCATCCTGATCGGCAGTTTCCTGCTTTTCATGCTGCTAATAATGGCCACAGCAAGCGTTCCCTTTATTGGGTCATGTGTGCAAATAACTTTGCAGGGGCCATTGACGGGCGGGTTTTTTATTCTAATCCTTAACCTAGTCCGAACAGGGGCAGCTTCAATTGGGGATCTCTTTAAAGGGTTCGAATCCTTCGGGGGGCTTTTTCTTGTGACTTTGGCTCAAACCTTAATTGTGACTTTGGTTATACTTCCAGGGGTCGCCCTGATGATCGGCGGCTTTGTTATGGAAGTCGATTTTGGAGATTTGGAAGGGCAAAACGAGGAAGCTGTGCTGAAGGCCTTAGGAGCTGGCCTGCTGCACCCTTTAACCATTTTAGGATTTCTCTCAATGATATTACTTTCCATTATCAGCTATACCCTGATTTTCTTCCCCCTGCCCCTTCTCGCTGACAGGAAGCTCGGTTTTGGTGAAGCCTTTGGGCTTGGTTTCCAAGTCTCAAAAAGAAACTTCTTTCCGATTTTCAAACTAATTATTATCGGCAGCTTGGTGATGGCTGTCTCCTTGATCCCCTGTGGATTGGGCCTCATTTTCGCAGGCCCCTGGTTTTACGCCGTCATGGCTCAGGCCTACGAACAAATGTTTTCTCCCTCTTCAGTGGCTCTCCAGAGTGAAGAATAGCCCCCCTCCCTTCCTAGCCAAGAAACGATACCACGATCTGGACGCCCTGCGGGCTTTCGCCATGTTGCTGGGGATCGGGCTGCATGGATTCATGTCGTTTGTTCCGTTCCCGCTGCCGATCTGGTCTGCGCAGGATGTCAACCAGCACGAAGGCTACCTGTTTGCGATGCACGCCATTCACGGCTTCCGGTTGCAGCTCTTCTTTTTGGTCAGCGGCTTTTTCACGGCCATGATATGGCGGCAGCGCGGCCTGCGCGAACTGATCCGGCATCGGGCCAAGCGCATTCTGCTGCCGCTGGTCGTTTTCACCATTCTCCTGAGCCCGGTCATCATCGGCATCGGGATTTTCGGCAGCGTCCTCAACGCCAAGCGCGGCGGCAACGCGACCCTCTGGGCGGCGGCCAAGTCGGGCGATGTCGAGGCGATCAACCGGCACTTGGCCAAGGGAGCTGATGTCAGCCAGGCGGACGCCGCCGGGCTTGCGCCCCTCTCGTGGGCGGCGCTGCTTGGCCAAGCGGAAGCCGCCAAGGCGCTCATCGAACACGGCGCGGATCTTGAAGCCGCGGACTCCGACGGCACCACCGCGCTCCACTGTGCCGCGTTCATGGGCGAAGCCGCGGTGGCCAGGCTGTTGGTTGAAAACGGGGCCAACGTCAACGCCACCAGCGACAATGGCGGCACGCCGCTCTTGGCGACGGATACAGATGAACTGAGCACAAAGTTCATCGCCGGCCTGTTGCAGATTCCCGTGGACGAGATGAAAATGAACGCCGGGCGCCGGGAGATCGCCAAGTTCCTGAAAGCCAGGGGCGCCGTCTCCCGCCAAGCCGCCACTGAAGACCCGATGGCATGGCTGTACCCGCTGATTCCCGGCTTCAAGCCGATCGTCGATCAACTGCCCGGCTGGGCGCAGGTCGTCGTCATCGTGCTGGCCGTCAACTGGCTGCGCGCGATGATTCCCATATTTGCGCACCTTTGGTTTCTTTACTGCCTCGTTTGGCTGGTGGCCGGTTTCGCCGTGGTGGCCTGGATAGCGCGCAAGCTGAACTGGAAGCCGGTGCCGGCCTGGTTCGTCGCCTCACCGCTTCGCCTGTTGT
>QOAX01000135.1 GCA_003972865.1 Verrucomicrobiota bacterium
CCTTTATCCAAAGGTATATCAGGCTCTCCGCCAGCAGGATAATGAACACTCCCATCGCCAGGAACGCCCCGAAGGATAAGCCCGTGAACGCCACCGCCCACGGGTAAATGAAAACCACTTCGATGTCGAAAATCACAAACGCCAGCGCGTACAGATAGTACTGCACCTTGAACTGAATCCACGGGTCGCCCTTCGACTCCAGCCCGCACTCGAAGGCCGATTCCTTGATTTCCCCCGGTTTTTTCGGCGCAAGAATGGCTGAGAGAATCAGCGGTGCGCAGGCAAAGCCCGCGGCCAAAAGTATCATCACCCCCAACAGCAGATAGGCGGGATACGGCCCAGCCGCCGCATCGGCAAGCATCGGGACGGTGTTCAAAGTTGAAAGCAACCCGGATGGCATTCTTGGTCGAAGCGGTCACCCGCCCCCTGTGTGGCGGCACATGGTTCGGTTTTACTGGGAGAAGTCAAGACCCTCTTTGTTTTCGGCGCCTGTCCTGCCTGGCCAAGCCGTGCCTGTTGTCGTGATCAATCCTCCGCTTGGCCAGGCGGAGGCGCGAGCACGACACGGAAGCCAGCCAGGATCCAGCGGTAATCCGGTTCCTGCGGCTCGGCGCGGCAGGCGGAACGCAGGATGCTGCTCGGGCAGTAATACGCACCGCCGCGGAGGATTTTCAACTTCCCCGTGTCGGAAAAGGCTCGGCCCTCCGGATAAGCCTTGTAGATGTCTAGACACCATTCGAACACGTTTCCGTGTATGTCGTAAAAGCCCCACGGATTCGGTGTCAAACTGCCAACGGGTGACGGCCGGCCCGTCTTGCTGTTTCCAGCCCACCAACCGTACTGGCTCAACAGTTTTGTGTTGTCCCCGTAACTGTAGGCGTTGTCGGTCCCGGCGCGGCAGGCGTATTCCCACTCGGCCTCGGTGGGCAGGCGGTACACATAGCCCAGTGGCAGTGAGTTCCTTTGTTTTTCCAGTTTCGTCAGTCGTTCACAGTACTCGTTGGCCTCATGCCAGGTGACCTTGTTCACCGGCAGATTGGCCGTGTAGTCCGTGCTGCTGGGGTTGATGACCATGAGCTTTTTGAATTGTTGCTGCGTCACCTCGTATCGATCCATCCAAAAACCGTGCGGAATGGTCACGCTGTGCACAGGCCCCTCGTCCTTGAATCTTCCGGCCTCATCCTCCGGGCTGCCCATCGAAAAATCGCCCAGTGGAAGCCAAATCATGTTTTTCGGCACGACGATGTCCTGCCACGACAGCTTGAAAAATGAGGCACCGGTAGCGCCGGGTCGAATGGGCAGGGCGGCCGACTTCAGTTTATCGGTAGGGAATGCGTGCACCGCCGACCAGTGGTCGCCCTTGGCCAAGGGGCCGTCAGATCGCCAAATCACCGCCACGCTGGTTGTCGGCAGATTGGAGGCCGTCAGCGAGTGGGTGCCGCTTGAACTCTCGGGTAACAATTGAACCGTCGCTTGGCCAAGCGCTTGGGTGCCCGGCCAAGCCAAGCCAAGCGTCAGGCAAAGTTGATGAATAAAACGATTCTGCATGGACACCTGTTTCGCTCCGCACATATAACGGAAAACCCGAATTCAGGCCATATTTTTTTGGGGTTTAGGAAAAAAGTCCCCTTGAAAAAAAGAATCCGGAGGGGCCAGGCTGAAGAAGCCTGCAACCCCTCCGGGGATAGTTCAGAGAATATAATGTCAGATAATTGTAGATACCCGCAACCGCGCTTACATTCACACACCGTGCGAGTCGGCCGGAAGCATACAGCTTTTTTCCCATCCGACAAGAACTTTTTTCACTGTGACGCTTTTGTGACACAAAACCGCCTCTCGGCCAGTGTCAGAAATACAAAAAGCCCATCATCTTGGGTTTTTTTCGGAAGGTGCTGCCCTTGATCCATTCCACGTGCCCGTCGACAAAGCCCTCGTTTGCCCCGTCCGGTTCGTCGCCGCGGTCGTTGTAATGGTTGACACCCCGCATCAGCGGATTGGGATCGCCGGGCCGCCCCCACGAGCCCTGATATCTCCGGTTCAGGTCGGCCCAGATGACTTTGTAGTGCGGGTCGTCCGTTGTCTTCAGGGCAAAAACCGGCGTGCGAACCTGCTCCTGGAACATCGACCGATTGTTCGAGTAGCGCGTTTCGCCGGCGAAATAAAAATAGCCCATCACCGAGTCGCGCCCGCCCGGCCAGGCCCAAAAATCGTCTCGGTTCCAGCTCCGGTTGGACGGGCAGTAAAACATCGGCCGCCGGATGTGGTACCGATTCGTCATCGTGTCGCGAAACCAGACCGAGTTCCAGTACGGGTTGCTCGAGCCGCCGGGCGGGAACGCCTCGTCGTTGTCGCCGGCGTACATTGTCAGCGAGAGCAGCCATTGGTGGCTGTTGTTTTTGCAGGTCGTGCGGTGCGCCTGCTCCTTGGCCCGCGCCAGCGCCGGCAGCAGCAGGCTGGCAAGAATCGCGATGATGGCGATCACCACCAGCAACTCGATCAGCGTGAAGGCAACTCGCCGATCCTTATTTTGGAAAAACAAAATCATCGGAACGGGGCACGCAGTCTGAAAACGGAAATGTTTTATGGCAAGCTATCAATCCGGCGATCAAACAGTGGCTATTTCAAAAAACCATACGGTGCTTCACCCTCATCCGGCCTGCGGCCACCTTCTCCGGAGAAGGAATCAAACGGGCCGCGCTTGGCAAGCGGCGAACTGTTTTGGAGTGCGCCGGCAGAGCGAAGCGGCGACGGCGCTTTCAAAAACCGAGAACTGAGAACCCCAAACCGAAAAAGCGGTGTCGCGCTGCGCTTGCCACCGCACTCCAAAGATTCCGGCGAGACGCCGGACTCCACACTCGAGCCGCGTGTGCTCCCCATTGATCACTCGCGCAGGCGTATCGGGCGGTTGTCTCGGGTCTCGATGAGTCGCTGCACTTGGTTGGTGAGCCGTTGGCCGTCGGCGCTCAGGAGCACGGCGGCGGGATTTGCCGGTGTCCCGGCGGTTGGCGGCTTCCACTTGGCCAGGGCGCCCTCCCGCTTGGCCAAGCGCTTGGGTTCGTCGGCGACAAAGTCGTATTCGAATTCACCGAAGCCCGGCTGCCTGGCCAGGGCCTTGTGCGCCATGTAGCGAACGGCGGAGTAGGGGTCGTTCAGCAACTCGGCGAGCAGCGGCGACTGCCAACCGCTGCCGCTGGCTTCAAGCGCCGGTTGCCAGCCCATGTGCCACGCGGCGAGTGCGCGTTGGCCGGCGTCG
>QOAX01000003.1 GCA_003972865.1 Verrucomicrobiota bacterium
CAGCAGCGCCGTGATCTCGGTGGCACGCCAGCCGGGGTGCGCCTGCCTGGCTAGGGCCGCCACGCCGGCGACATGCGGCACGGCCAGCGACGTGCCGGTGAACCACGCGCCGCCGGTGCCGGTGCCCATCCGGGCCGATTGAATCAACTCGCCCGGCGCGATGAGCTCGGGCTTGAGGAGGCTGTGCGGCGACGACGGCCCCCGCGCGCTGCGCGCTGCCATACGGTATACCGAGCCGTCGAGCTTGGCCGAGCCGACGGCGATGACGGAGCGCTCCACGCCCGGCGCGGCGACATGGTAGAAATTATTGTTGTTTGAGTTGCCGGCCCCCGAGACGATCACGCTGCCCAGCCGTGTGAGGTTGGTAAACACCTCGGCCTCGGCCTCATGTTTTTCCTCGAGGCCTAGCGTGGATCCGAGTGAGAGGTTGACCACGTCCATGCGGTCGGCGAAGTCGTTGTCGGCGTTGGGGTCGGCGCACCACTCCAGCGCGTCCAGAACGAGGTTCGTTGAGTTAAGCGCTTTGTCACCAAAAATTTTCAGCGCGAACAACTTTGCTTTGGGAGCCACGCCTGGTCCAAGCAGGAACTCAGAATAATCGAGCCCGGCAAAGTAGTCTCCATCGTAAGGACGCCCCTTTTTTGTCACGCCGACACCAGCGACGATGCCGGCTACATGAGTCCCGTGGCCGTAGCCGGAACGGTCCAACGGATCGCCGTCCGGCAACGGCACGTCATCCTCTCCGGAATAATCCTTGCCGGCAAAATCCCAGCCATCGACCTTGTCGGTGGGGAACGAGCCCTCCTCCACTTTCGTGGCGTCGTTGGATTGATAGGCCTTCTCCGTGCCGGCTCCCCCAAACATGGCGTGCGTGTAGTCCAGCCCGGTATCGATCACTGCGATTCGCATGCCCTTCCCATCGTAGCCGGTGGTTCGCGTTCCCCACGCTGTTTTTGCGCCGATGGCCGGCACGCTTTTCGCGGTGAGCGGCTCGTACACCCGCAGCCGCTCGACGCGTTTCACGCCGGTCTGCTTGGCCAGAGTAGCCCTCCTCTCCGGGGCGACCCGAACCCGAAGGGCGTTGACCAGCCGGGAGTAGCGCCGGGTCACCCGGACATCGTCGGCCTCGAGCCGTTTGGCCAGGGCGTCCTGCTCGGCGGCGATGCGCTTGGCCTGTCGCTGCACCGCTTGGCCAAGGGCGTCACTGCTCAAGCCGGCCTGTTTTTGTTCCAGATAAAACGGCACTAGCGCCTGGCCCTCGAGCTGCACCAGCAGCGGCAACGTCGCTGCCGGCTTGACCGCCTTGGCCAACGGCAGGTCCGCGACGAGCCACAGTAGGAGGACGCGGAGCAAAACAGGCGATTGTAGGGGACGGCTCACGGAGTTGGTTCGGCGCTTGGCCAGGCAATGGCACCGGCCGCCGCATCGTGTGTGAGCGACCGCGTCTTGGCAAGTTCGCGGGGAGCGCATGTCCCCGTTCATGCATCTATTTTCAGGGCGGACTTGCATCCGGTTTTTCGGCTCTCTATCTTGCTGCGACCGGTTGCCGGAACTGATGCGAGCCGATCACTTGAAGACTCCGTTTCACCCCCCGACGCCCCGCCCTCCGCGCGGTGACTGCCTTGATGCCCGAGCCTGAGATCAACCCGGGGGTCATCGAGGAACACGGCATCACCCCGGAGGAATACGAACGCATCCTCGAGATTCTCGGCCGCGAGCCGAACCTCACCGAGCTGGGCATTTTCTCCGTGATGTGGAGCGAGCATTGCTCCTACAAGAACACCCGGGCCTTGCTCAAGACCTTCCCCACCCGGTCGCCCAAGGTCATCGTCGCCGCCGGCGAGGAAAACGCCGGCGTAATCGACATGGGCGACGGGCTCGGCGTGGCGTTCAAGATCGAGTCGCACAATCACCCCAGCGCGGTCGAGCCGTTTCAGGGGGCGGCGACCGGCGTGGGCGGCATCATCCGCGATATTTTCACCATGGGCGCCCGGCCAATCGCCTGCATGAACTCGCTGCGTTTCGGCAGCCTCGAGTCGCCGACGGTGCGGCGGTTGTTTCGTGGCGTGGTGGCCGGCATCGCCCATTACGGCAACTGCATTGGGCTGCCGACGGTCGCCGGGGAGGTTTATTTTGACCCGTCGTACGAGGGCAATCCGCTCATTAACGTGTTCAGCCTCGGGGTGTTACGACACAGCCAAGTTGCCCGGGGCGCGGCCAAGGGCGTGGGCAATCCGGTGTTTTATGTCGGCCCGGCGACGGGGCGGGACGGCTTGGCGGGGGCGGCGTTTGCGTCGCAGGATTTGACCGAGAAATCGGCCGAGCAACAGCGCGGCGCGGTGCAGGTCGGCGACCCGTTCATGGAAAAACTCTGCATGGAGGCCTGTCTTGAGTTGCTCTCCACCGGCGCGGTTGCGGGCATCCAGGACATGGGCGCGGCCGGCCTCACGTGCTCGACCTGCGAGACGGCGGCCCGCGGCGGGACCGGTATCGAGATCGACCTGGCCAAAGTGCCGCAACGTGCCTCCGGCATGACCCCGTACGAAATCTTGCTGAGCGAATCGCAGGAGCGGATGCTCATCATCGTACACAAGGGCCGGGAGGAAGAGGTGAAACGAATTTTCAACAAATGGGATTTGCCGTGGGCCGAGGTGGGTCAGGTGACTGGAGATGGCATGATGGTTGTCAAGAACCACGGCAAAGTCGTTGCCAGCGTGCCAGCAGCCAAACTCGCCGATGACGCACCGCTTTATTATCGCGAAGCCAAGGAGCCCGCATACCTTGAGCAGACCCGTGCGCTTCGGTTCGACGACATCCCAGCCTTGGCCGACCCGCAGGCCGCCTTGGCCAAGCTGCTCGGCTGGCCGACCATCGCGTCGAAAAACTGGGTGTACCGCCAGTACGACCACATGGTTCGTGCCGGTACGGCACTCAGCCCCGGCTCGGATGCGGCAGTCATTCGCATAAAGGCCGACTCGTATCCGCCACTGCCCGCCGGCGCGCCACAGAATGGGATCCCTGACAAGTACCTGGCGATGAGCGTCGACTGCAACGGCGCGCACGTGTACCTCGACCCGTACGAGGGCGGCAAAGCCACCGTCGCGGAGGCGGCCCGCAATCTGGTCTGCTCTGGCGCGAGGCCGCTTGGCGTGACGGATAATTTGAATTTTGGCAACCCGCACAACCCGGAATTGTATTGGCAGCTAAAGGAAAGCGTGCGCGGCTTGGCCG
>QOAX01000274.1 GCA_003972865.1 Verrucomicrobiota bacterium
CTCGAGCGCCGCCTGGTTTTGCCGGAGGAACGCCGGCTTGGCCAACAGGTCGCGCGGCGGGTAGCCGCACAGCGCCAGCTCGGGCAGCACAACCAGCGCCGCGCCGGCCTCGTCGGCACGCCGCCATGCGTCGACGATTTTGTCCGCGTTCCCGTCGAAGTCGCCGATGGTGGTGTTGATCTGTGCGATGGCAATTTTCATCTGCCGCTGGGCCAAGTTTATCGGCGAACCGCTCGCGGCGGAAGAAAGAAGCTTCCCAATTGGCCAATGTGTGTTGCGGCTGTTTTGACTCTTGACCGGACTTTCGGAGGCGTTACCTTCTCGGCGTGCCAAGGAGCGGCGGCAAAAAAAAATCAGTGATGGTGGGGCTCGGGATGGATTCCGACGGCCACAAGCGTATTACAACCGGCGACAATTTTGTCGTCGCCGGGGGGACTCAGGACACGCACGACCAGATGACCGAGACGGTCGTCAAGATCAACGAGAAACTCACCGAGCGCGGCAAGTGCCTCAATACGGTGGAGCGAACGGAGTTCAAGGATATCGCCGAGTCGGTCGGGCTCAAGGAGCTACCCCCGCCGCCGGATCCGGGGAATGAGTGATTCCTCTTCCAATAAATTTTGACACGAAAAAGGCGGTCAGACGGCCGCCTTTTTTTGGTTGAAATATGGGGTTAACTGACGGCGATGAGCGACACGCGCTCGTTGCGCTCGTTGCGCACCACGCCGTTGGCGCGGGGGTCGAGGGATGGCTTGCCGTCGATAAGGAATTGGTAGCGGTGATGCCCGTGATGAAGATCGATCTGCGTGCTCCACGAGCCGTCAAAATGCCGGTTCATTGCGTGCGAGTTGCCGTCCCACTCGTTGAAATCCCCGATCACGCACACTTCCTGCGCTTCCGGGGCAATGCACAGGAAATTGATCGGCTTGGCCATTGCTTTGGCCGAGTAGCGTCCATTTCCGTTACCGTTGAATTGTAAGTTATCCATCCTTGCTTGCCCGGCGGAAGCGCCATCCCTTTGGCCTTAGCCGAGCAAATGCCGAGGAAAAAACCAAATCCCAGCCGTCGGCGCAAGCGAAAAAGATTTTTTTGTGCTCGGCCCATCGCCGAGCGTGGCATTGAGATTAGGCGTTTCGACCCTTGAAGGTCAGCTCGGCCACGCCTGATTTGTCCAGTTCGCCGATGCCTTTCTCGATCATTTTGTCGAACTGCCCCTTGGAGGCGGCGGCCATCGGGAGGTCGAGCCCCTCTGCTTGGCCAAGTGCCATCGCGATGCCGGAATCCTTTGCGGCGTGCGCGCCGGAGAAGTAGCACTCATGGTCGCGGTCGCGCATGTCCTCGCCATCGGTCTCGAGCACGCGGGAATTGGCGCCGGTCTGGGAGAAAATCTCCATGACCATGTTCAGGTCGAGGCCAAGCGCATCGGCCAGGCCCAGTCCCTCAGCCAGCCCGGCGGTGTTGATGTTCATCACCATGTTCACCAGCGCCTTGACCTGAGCGGCCTTGCCGGCCTCGCCGACGTGGCGCTTGTTGACCGACAATTTGCTGAGCAACTCCTCGACCTTGTCGTAGGTGGTTTTTTCGCCGCCGAGCATCAGGTACAGCGTGCCGTCGCGCGCCTGGGTGATGCTGGAGGCCATGCAGCCCTCGAGCGACTCCGCGCCGGCGGCCTTGGCCAGCCCCTCGACCTCCACGTGCACCGCCGGGCTGATCGTCGCGCAGTTGATGAATACACGGCCCTCGGCGCCGGTGAGCAGGCTGTCGCCCTCGCTGGCGAAGATCGTGTGCATTGAGGCGTCGTCGATCACGACGGTGATAATGACGTCCGACAACTCGGTGACCTGCGCCAGCGTGCTGGCGGTGGTGGTGCCGAGTTCGGTGGCCAGTTCGGCGGCGGCTTCGCTGCGGATATCGTACACGGCGGAGACGTCGTATCCGCAATCCTTCAGTCGGCGGGCCATGTTGGCACCCATGCGGCCGACTCCGACAAATCCTACTTTTTGAGACATGATATGGTATTACTTTTTAGTTAAAAAAGACCGGAAGGCAGCCGGGCCACCCTCAAAAATCGGTGTGCGGCAAAGCATAGGCAAAGCGCCGCAACGGCGCACGCCCTTTTTGCGTTTGGCAAAGCGGTTGACAGTTCTACTGTCGCCAAGGCTGGCGTTGTAGCTGGATTGGCTTGGAGATATTCATGAAGTACTGCGCCATCTTCGCCCACGATGCCTGTTGCACGGATCCATCTGTGAGCCCGATGTTGAATTGCCCTTCGTGGTGTGGACAGACTACCATGACTTGGCTTGGATCGTTCTCGCCCACTTCCGGGCCTGTGCGCAGCCAGTAGCTCACGGCGTTTTTGTTGAATACGATTACGTTTTTTCCGGCAGCGCCTCTTGGTTTTTTGCTGAGGAAGGAATTGGCCTCCTGTAAATCACGTGAGTCGCTTTGACAGCGGAGCACCTTCGGGTTCGACAGTTCGTTCGACAACACCTGGAAATGCTGCCAAGCGCTGGCATCGAAGATCGGTTTTCCGGTGCTATCCAGCAGGGCATCGGTGTCGGATCGTGGCCTGGCGATCTCAGCCGTGCCGCCTTCCACTTGGGGAACCTGCCACGGGAAACGATCCTGATTGTCCGTTGCGTAGATGCGAAATGCGAGTCCGATCTGTTTCAAGTTGTTCACGCAGGCGATCCGCTGCGCCCTGGTCTTGGCCTGGGCCAGGGCAGGGAGGAGCATCCCGGCACCGACGGCCACCGGCACGACACCGGCCTGCATGGCCACCGAGTTGACGAGCCCACTGGTGGAGTGGTTTTCAAAGACGAACCCGTCCGCCTCCACTCGAACCAGGCCAAGCGTCTGCATGTTGTACGCCTCTTTCCATTCGATTTTCGGGAAGCCGGGCGGCAGTTCGGCCGTCTCCATCCCGGCTTCAATGATCGGCGCGAGGGTCTTGCCGATTTTCTCGCTGGCGAAGAAGAAATGGTTGCCCTTGAGGTCGAGCCCCTTGGCCAGGCGCTGGAATTCGTCCGTGCCGGTCAGGCCGGGCTCGTCGCCCCTGTGTGTTGCAATAATTTTCGCGGCCAGTTCCGTGTTGCTGGCCGCAACGATATGATCGTCCAGCTTGAATAGCGCAGGAGCAAAAGGGAAGGGTGTTGGTGCCGGTTCTGTTAGGACATGCGCCTCTATCCCCTCAATGGATTGTTTCTCGAACGGGATCGGGGATGCT
>QOAX01000306.1 GCA_003972865.1 Verrucomicrobiota bacterium
GCCGTGTTCTGTAGTTTTCTCGCTCTCCCTTCCCATGGCCTGAGTCAGGAGCCACCGGAAAAAACCATCTGGGATGCGGCTTCCGACGGCGATGTTGAGGCGATAGAGGCCCACATCGCTGCGGAGACTGATCTCAACGAGCAAAACAACAGCGGTTACGCGCCGTTGCATTATGGCGTGATGAAAACTAGGACGGAAGTGGTGGCCCTCCTGCTCGAGGCCGGAGCCGACCCGGACGTGGTCAACAAGCAGTCCAAAACCCCGTTGGACCTGGCGATTTCCGGTTCGAAGGATGAAATCATCGACCTGCTGCTCGAGGCCGGGGCGGCGGTGGAGGCGCCTGTAGACAGCATCTACTTCTTTGCGTGGAACAATGAAGTGATCGGCGTGAAATTGCACATTTACGCCGGAACCGACATCGACCAGGCGGATGAGTTTGGCAACATCCCGCTGCTGCTTGCCGTTGAGCAGGGGCACATCGGCGTCGCCGAGTTGCTGATCCAGCACGAGGCGAACCTGGAGGTTGGCGACCAGCACGGCTTCACGCCGCTCATCATGTCCGCGGAACTCAACCACCCGGAGTTGCTGCAGATCCTGCTCGATGCCGGGGCGGACATTGAAGCCGAGGACAAGGCGGAGCGCACTGCGCTGGACTGGGCCATCATCATGCAGTCGGCCGAGGCGGAGGAGATTCTCCGGGAAAACGACGCCCCGAGCGGCGCGGAGAAATCGTTCATTGCGGCGATCCAGACCAACAACATCGACGCCGTCAAGGCGCTCCTTGAAATGGGGGTCGACGTGAACGAACCGGCCTACACCACCAAGACCCCCTTGCATTACGCCTCCCACTCGCGCAACAAGGACATCCTCAACCTGATGCTGTCCGAGGGGGCCGATCTCGAGGCCAAGACCGAGCAGGGCTTCACGCCGTTGTCCTACGCCGTCGGGTTGAACCATCCGGACAACTGCCGGGTTCTGCTCGAGGCTGGAGCCGAGGTTGACTCCGTCGACAACTGGAAACGGACCAACCTGAACGTCGCCGCCGGGCAGGGCCTTGCCGATGTGGCGGCAATTTTGCTGGAGTTCAACGCCAACCCGAACGTGCTCGACCAGTGGGATTGGTCACCACTCGACGTGGCAGAGGCGTACGGATTCCTCGATGTCGCCGAGATCATCATTGAGGCCGGCGGCATTAACGGGCCGAAGATTTCCATCCACGTGGCGGCCGGCGAGGGGGACAACGACATGGTGGCGCTTCACCTCTTTTTCGGCACCGACATCAACCTGCTCAGCGACACTGCGGAAACTCCGCTGGACTCTGCCGCCAACGCGGGCAAAGCCGGGACAGTTACCTTCCTGCAGGAGCAGACCCGCCTGGGCTTCGCCATGGACGACGACGGCCAGCGGGTTATCCGAGTGGTCGGCCCCTACGGCATCGGCGACATCGCGCCGCTGCTGGAGTTCACCATCGAGTCCTCGACCAACCTCAGCGACTGGGAGATCGACGAGTCGGTGGACACCGATGACGGTATCGGCGACATGGCATTCACCCCGGACGCCGCGACTCCATCCAAGTTCTTCCGCGTGGTTGTTGAGGAAATCGAGGAGTAATTTTTTTTGAGGTTTCAAGTTTTCACTTTGAAGTCGATCTGCAATTAACCGATTGCTTCAAACTTGAAACTGAAAACTGAAAACTGGAAACACCCACCCATGTCAGACATACAAAAAAAGGAGCCGGCGTTTACCCATGAGGATCCCTGGCGCATTTTCCGCATCATGGCGGAGTTCGTTGACTCGTTCGAGGAACTCTCCCGGCTCGAGCCGAGCGTCACCGTTTTCGGGTCATCCCGGAGCAGGCCGCGCAATCCCTATTACCAGCAAACCGTAGCCCTGGGCAAAAAACTGGCCAAGGCCGGCGTGCCGGTCATCACCGGCGGTGGCCCGGGCATCATGGAGGCAGCCAACAAGGGTGCGGCGCGGGGCAAGGGTGTCTCGGTCGGCCTGAACATCGAGCTGCCGTTCGAGCAGTGCGGTAACAAGTACACCAATCTGCCGATTAATTTTCACTACTTTTTTTCGCGAAAAGTCTGCCTCGTGAAGTACAGCCTCGGCTTTGTTTACATGCCGGGCGGCTTCGGGACGCTGGATGAATTGTTCGAGGTGGCGACCCTGGTGCAAACCCACCGCATCGAGCAGTTCCCGATGATCCTTTTCGGCAAAAAGCACTGGCGGGGACTGCTCAACTGGGCGAAAAAAACACTCGAGAGCAACGGCTACATCAGCCCGGGCGACATTGAATTGCTGACATTGACAGACGACGTGGATGAGGCGGTGGAAATCCTGCTCAACTACATCAGCAAGATGAGCGGCCGGAAACGCATCAGCCAGGCGTTCAATTAGTCCTCAGCCGCCGACTCACCCTCCTCCGACGGCAACGGCGGTAACGGCGTGTCAAACGGCAGATCCTCGCCGCGGGGGATTGTCCGGCTCCGGCTTCCGCCCCCTGGCCTGCAGCAGTGCGATGGCCAGCGCCTTCATTTCACCACTGCCGTGGATGGCCATTTCCCGGAGGACTTCCAGGTTCTGCTCGATGATCGCCATCAGTTCGCGCATCCCCGAGCCGCTCATGTCGGCCACGCCGCCTGGCCTGGGTTATTCCGGCTCCGCGCCGACCCGGGGATGGCCGCACTTCGGGCAGAAGGTCGCCCAGGGACTCAGGTCATTCCCGCACATGCTGCATGGCAAAAGTCGGCTTATGTCCGCCCCGCTTGGCCGGGTCAGCGCCTGCGCTTGGCCAAGCGCCCGGCCTTGGCCACCTTGGCCGCCACCTTCAGCCGCAGGCTGTTCAGCCGGATGAAGCCGGTGGCGTCACCCTGGTTGTACGCCTCCGTCGGGTCCGCCTCCATCGTGGCGATGTCCGGGTTGTACAGGCTGACCGGGGACTTGAGCCCGGCGGCGATCACGTTGCCCTTGTACAGTTTCACCCGGACGGTGCCGGTGACGTTTTGCTGGCTCTCGGTGACGAGCGCCTGCAGCGCCTCCCGCTCCGGCGCGTACCAGAACCCGTTGTAAACCAGCTCCGAATATTTCGGGATCAGCGAGTCGCGAATGTGCATCACCTCCCGGTCCATCGTGATCGACTCCATCCTGCGATGCGCCGCATGCAGGATCGCGCCGCCTGGCGTCTCGTACACGCCGCGCGATTTCATGCCGACGAACCGG
>QOAX01000024.1 GCA_003972865.1 Verrucomicrobiota bacterium
GAGAAGTGTTCGTGCTGCATCAGCTTCTTTGTCCCCGCCCGGCGTGCTCGGCGTTCCTTAACGGCGGTCACTTGTGGCGTAAAGTGCCCCATCCCGGTACAGCTTGAAGTGTTGATTTTGGGCCCAGATAATTTCAAATCCATTGATGCCCTGGCCGTGATTCTTGGCAGCTAAAGCGTACTTTGGATAATAATATTGAAAAATCCACTCCCTAGGATTGCCCACTTGGCCGAGACACTGTGGCCAGAAGCTGCGTCCATCCAGTTCGACATTGGGCAATTTGGCCTCGGTGATCCCAGCAATCGTCGGCATCATGTCTGAAAAATCAACCAAGTCATCACTCACAACGCCAGCAGGAACAGTACCCGGGCAGTTTATGATCAAAGGCGCATGGGATCCGCCGTCGGTGGCGAAAGCCTTTTCACCGGTGCGTTGCTCCTTTCTAAAAGGATAGGTGAGGCTGCGGTGAGTGCCATTGTCGGTAGTAAAAATGACAACCGTATTTTCCCGTAGACCATGGCTCTCAAGCGCATCAATGATTTTACCAACGAGCTTGTCGGCGTACAGGGTCATGCCTCTGAAGTTCTCTAGCGCTTCACCTTTTGCTTGTGCGGTTTTGCCATCGGTGCCGACATTATGGGGTGTCTTCGGGAAGGGGGAGTGCACGAGTACCATCGGGTAGTAGGCAAAGAAAGGTTTGTTCTTGTTCCTCCCTATAAAGTTGATAATGAAATTGGTAAATATGTCGGGACCGTAGTCTTCTTTGCCTGTCTGCAGCAACTTTCCGTCCTGCATAATGCTCGGATTCCAATAGCGCGAACGCTGGGTCCCGGGGTAATTCCATAGACAATAGGTTTCAAAGCCGCATGCCGGGGCAAGGGTGCCACGATTGCCTCCGTGAAGCTGCCACTTGCCAGCAATAGCAGTAGCGTAGCCTGCTTGCTTCATCATGGTTCCGAAGGTGATCTCGTCCCTGTCCAGGGTTCCGAATTGAATGTAATTCCGGATGCCGTCGCGACCGGTCATTATCTTCACCCGACTGGGAGTGCAAACCGGCTCGGAATAGCAGTGGTTGAACTTGGCTCCAGTACGCGCCAGGGCATCCAATCGGGGGGTTTTAAAGAATGTACTGCCGTAGCAACCATAGTTATCAACGGCCGAATCGTCCGCCATTATAAGGATAACATTGTAAGGCTTCTTTGTTTTTGCAGCTCCTTCAGCAATGGACACCAGGAAACACGCAATTATCAAAAGGAACAATCGGATCGTGAATTGTTTTGCGTTAAGAACAGACATTGCCGAGAGCAATCTTCCTTTCACTGAAAAGCTTGAATTATTGCAACGGCTTAATCCGAATCTTTCTAAAGGCAATTGCCCCGTGATCGCCCTGCAACATGACCGGCCCTGGTTGGTCCACATTCTCATCCAAATGACCACCAGTACTCCGGTCCACCTTTAGGCCGTCATGTATTTTGACCCCGTTGAGCATTACGGTGACAAGATCACCACGGATGGTGGCCTCGGCGGTCTGCCATTGACCTGGTTTACGGGAAACAAATTTTGATGGTGCGGAAAAACTGTAAATACCACCATTGCCACCCGAGTTCAGTTTGCCATTCTTGTAGTCATCTAAGATTTGGATCTCATGTCGACCTCTGAGGTAGAAGCCACTGTTGCTGCCCGCGGGAATCATGTATTCGTAGCGCACAACAAAGTCGCGGAACTTCGAATTGGTAACAATGTCGGTGCCATGTTTGCCGCTGGGGATTTCATTTACCAGCATGCCGTTTTGCGCGCTCCAACTCTTGAGACCGTCAGAATTTCGAAGTTTCCAACCGTCAAGGTCCACCCCGTTAAAGAGAGGTTTAAAACCCTCCTTTTTCTCCTCCTGACTGACACGATAACGGGTGTCCTGAGGTTCGGAATCTCCCTTAGCCAGACCTAATGCCCAACGAATTCCACCAAGAACGTGAGCTTGGTATTTCTCATTCTCCCAAACATCATTTCGATGGCCAAGTGAGGTGTAAAAAATCTTGCCGCTTCCAACTTGTTTGCACCAGGCAATGGGATAATCTCCAGGAACTCTGGTATTTGGATGCTTGTCCAGGGTCAACAACCCGTGGACACGGTTACGATGAAAACTTTTTAGCAGATAAATCTCATCGTGAATCGTGAAGCTTTCACCAAAATTCCGAACGGCAGGATGGTTCAAATCCTGATTGAGGCACTCGACTGTTGCCTGGGCTCCGTGTGTTTGAAATTCCCCTCCGAGCATATCCACGAAGGCAGGAAACCCATGGAATGTATCACTGCAACTGTGCATTCCAATAAAGGCGTTCCCAGACTTGACCCATTGAACAAACCCCTCCCTGTCAGGAAGAGGCAGGTCCCCCGTGGTGTTGGCGAAAATTACCCCATCGAGTTTCTTCAACGATTCAAGGGTCATCTTAGTTTTCATGTCCTCGTCGTTACGGACATAATCGACCTCAAAAGCGCCACTGCTTTTCGCCAACTGCCCCAGTACCTTCTCAGCCGTTGGGATGGACCCATGACGAAACCCCTTGGTCACCGTGACCACTAACAGTTTCTTTGGGGCCGCGATGATCCCGGTTGTCATGCTTAGCATTGCCGCCGTGCCCAGCAGGCGGAACATAATGTTATTTATCATTTTTTTCATTTTTAAACCATAAATGGGTAAACAAACAATGCCCATGAATCCATGAACTTCCAAGGAAAACATGATGTCGGCGAGTTATCGCCTTCAATGATGTCCCGGTTCATGCTCGTGATCTGCCAGACTCAACCAACTCTCCTCTCTACGCATTTTTGTGGAAACCAATGTGGCTTCGACGGCATTGATACCGTTTGAGACTATTCGAAGGCGATGGTTTTAACTATTTTGGTTCAAAGTTATGTATAAAATGCGACTCATCCTACTTTTTGCAATTGTTATCGTTTTCATTTCGAGCTTGCCTGGAGGCCAGGCAGAAGACGTAGCAGAGGCAACGAAAAGCCCCCCTAAAGAAGCCGGACTACTGGGACTTGACGGTCCCTTGGATCAACTGGACTTGACCAAGATGTTGGCCGAGTCGTTTGAGGCAGAGGAACAGGAAGGGTCCGAGGAGACATCGCCGAGTGGCGATGCGGTGGAGGAAGCGGAGCCGGTTGAGGAATCGACCGAGGAAGCAGGGGACACCGAACAC
>QOAX01000068.1 GCA_003972865.1 Verrucomicrobiota bacterium
CTGAGCAGATACGCCAACCGCGAGTGCTGAGATGAGCCCAGGCAAGTTAGGATGCGCTGCCTTGTATTGCAACAGCACGGCTGCGATTGTTGTGATTAGGAGGTGTTTCATTTCCCTTCAGCTTTCAATTCTTCACTCGTCAAGGTGGTTCGATTGGCTAAGTTTGGCAAACGATTTTTCCCTTATTAAGCGGAAAAAAGAAAGGCCGGGCACATAATGCCCAGCCTCTGGTGTGTGTTCTCTTTTTGGTTAAACCAACCAAAAGTTTGTAGTTAATCGACCACTTTGACGCGGTAGAAGTTTCGCAATGGCATCAGCGGCTGTCTTGGATCAGTGAACTTGATCTGCTTACCGGTTCCCTTGATTGTTTCCAACTCACCCCAATGCTTGAAGTCTTGTGTCTCCTCGACCACATAGGTCTTCCTGTCTTTGGTATTGAAACTGAAACCAAACGTTGCCTTGTCGAAAATCAAACGTGGCATCGGCGCCGGCACCTCCACCGGTGGGATGGCCGGCAAGCCGTGTTTGCGGAGGAGGTCGGCGATTTCGGTTCGATTCAGCTGGATGGCCCGATCGAGTGGCGTTTTGCCATCCATATCTCTCGCATTCACATCAGCACCTTGTTCGATCAGTAGTCCAGAAATTTCCATGAGACCTGCATCAGTTGCATAATGCAAAGGAGTCCACCCATTTTCATCCTTCGCATTCACATCTGCGCCTCCGGCGATCACCAGTTCGGCAACTTCCTTGCGATCGTACCAAGCCGCATAGTGCATAGGAGTCGATCCATCATCATCTTTCGCATCCACATTTGCACCATTGGTAACTAGTAGTTCAACTATTTCCTTGTGATCTAAAGCAGTTGCCATATGTAAAGGAACCCATCCAACATTATTCTTCACATTAACATCCGCACCGTTGGCTAGTAGCAGTTCGGCGATTCCCTTGTAACCTAGTTTAACCGCTTCGTACAAAGGAGTATCTTCATACATATCCTTCGCATTCACATCCGCGCCAGCAGCCAAGTGCTTTTTTACATCTTCGATGTTTCCAGTTCTGACAGCATCGGACAGAGCAATCAATTCTTTACTTGTTTTACCGCCGCGCTTTCGAATGAGGTCGGCGGTTTCGCTTGCACCATTGAGCCAGAGGGCCATATCCAACGGTGTTTCACCAAAATCATTCTTTGCATTCACATCCACGCCTTTATCCAGTTCCGCTTGGACGCCTGCAAGATTGCCATACATGGCAGCATCGTGAATCGGATCGGAGAAGGCTGTTCCTACCAGCATCATAGCTGCGATTATTACTAGTTGTGTATTAATTTTCATTTTTATGATCATCCATCAAAATCGGGATATTTTGCAAAAAACGACTGAGGGCGGAGTTTGCCGCCAACCTGAGTAAATTACAGAGAACAATGGTAATGTTTACCCCTCCGAGACGTCCTCCAAAGACGTTGCAGTAACCCGACACGACGTCAAAGTACTGCTACTATAGCAACGGACATGCCAAGCAGCGGCATCACAAAAATCCTAGTTAATGGCTCTAAATATATTCAACTTAAAGGATTCATTGTGTGAGAATTTTACACCATGCGTGAAAAAAGTGTTATATTTTAATTATTTTTTATTTATTTTGTTAACGATTAACCTGGTTTTCAAGCTGTTTTAACTGTTGCTGCAAAAAGCCTTCAGCCTTACAAACTGAGGGTTGATGGCTGAACCTAAAGTATACGAGCCGGAGAAACTGACCAGCGGAGTCACATGGAAATGGAAGAAGACCCTCTCGGACTATCCTGCCAGCGAATGGACTCTCACGTATTATCTGCGCAAGGACGGCGCAACGGCAACAAGCTTCAGCGCAACGGTTGACGGTGACACGCATCTGGTAACGATTGCGGCTACCACCACGAGTGGCTACGCCGCTGGCGTCTATGACATCATTACAATTTATCCGGTGTTTACGCAGATTATTGCGAAATCATACGGCAATAGCCGGATTTAGGCTAAATCCATCGACCTGGAGCAGGGGTCCAACTCCTTTGAGCGGCGCTCAAGGTCGTTTGAGCAGTGCACAAAGCCGTGCGAGCGGTGCTCAAGGTCGTGCGAACGGTGCTCAAGGTCGTGGACAGCCAAGACGCTCATAACTCATCTCGGGGACGAGTTATTCCTGCTGGGCGGAACATTGAACAAACCATTTTTTTATGCCAAACTCACAGCCCTGTGTTTCTGGCTGATTTGTTGGTGGATGTATCGACAGAAAATTTCAACAGAATTTAAACCACACACAAACAAATGATTTATTTCAGGAAAATAACCATTCTATTGCCGTTGAGCTTGATCATAACGCTACCGGACTCGCTGCAGGCCGCGCAGGAGAAACCGAACATCGTTTACATCATGGTGGATGACATGGGCTATAGCGATCCGGGCTGTTACAATCCACAGTCGAAAATTCCCACGCCGAACATCGACTCACTGGCCAATGCCGGAATGCGCTTCACCGACGCCCATTCGCCGGGGGCTTTGTGTCATCCTTCGAGGTACGGGTTGCTGACCGGGCAACACCCTTTTCGTGCCGATGTTGCCTCATGGCGCACACGACCCGTAATCCGGGAGGGGCAAATGACGATCGCCTCGTTGCTGCAGTCGAACGGCTACCGGACGGCGATGGTCGGCAAGTGGCATCTTGGCTTTCAGGAAAGCGGCTACGATAAAGTGCTGCCCGGTGGCCCGGCGGATCGCGGCTTCGACTCGTACTTCGGCATCCGCGCCTCTACCGATATTCCGCCCTATTTTTACATTCGGGGCAACCGCGCCGTCGCACCGCCAACCGACCACATCAAAGCCAACAACAGCAAAGACTGGTCACCCATCCAGGGTGCCTTCTGGCGGGCGGGCGGGATTGCGCCGGGCCTGCAGTTGAAGGACGTACTGCCTCGTTTCACCGATGAGGCGATCACCGTCATCGAGGGTCACGCCAAGTCCAAAACCAAGAAGCCGCTGATGTTGTATCTCGCGTACCCGGCGCCGCACACGCCCTGGCTACCCTCGCCCGAGTTTCAAGGCAGCAGCAGGGCCGGCATGTTCGGCGATTTCCTGGTGATGGTGGACGCAATGATCGGGCGTGTGCTCAAGGCGCTCGACGAGACCTGGATGAGTGAAAACACGCTCCTTTTTTTCTGCTCCGACAA
>QOAX01000266.1 GCA_003972865.1 Verrucomicrobiota bacterium
TGGCGCGACAGCGATGAGACGACCAAGAGCAGTTTCCGCGAATACACCGTCACCGGGCGGTATCGGCAGTTGAGAACCATGGGCGGCGCGGCTGACTACCGGGAGTTGCACCTGTTCCTGGTGGGCGACTCGGAGATCGTCCTCTCGGAGATCAGTGCCGTCAGTTCGCGAACGAAGAAGAATGTCCTGAAAAACGTAAACAAGATGTCCACCAGCGGCTCCAGTGCCAACGGATGGCTGGCCCAGGGCAACCATTGGGCGACGTACATGGACGGCCGGAAACTGCACCTGATCTCCGACGGCCACGGCGACAACAAGGCCAACCGGATGGAGCTCGACATGACCGCCGATGTCCGGCGCAACGACGACCTCACGATCCGGTTCGGGGCACGCTGGGTCCGGGGCAATCCCAGGCTGATCGTGTGGACTTGGGACAAGAGTGTCGCCGGCAGTTTCCTGATCGAGATCCCGGAGGGCCTTGGCACTCCCGGAAAGCGCAACTCGACGTTTGCCGCCAGCACACCACCGCAGGTCGATCAACTGCTGCACAGCCCGGCCGTGCCAACGTCGAGTCAGTCGGTGCGTGTCACTGCGCGAATCACATCAGCCGATCCGCTGTCCACGGTGAGCCTTCGCCATCGCGCCGACTCCTCGAATAACACCGGTTCCTGGAAAACCAAGGCAATGTACGACGACGGCAGCCGTGGCGGGGACGAGGTGGCTGGCGACGGTATTTTCACCAGCACACTGACCGAGTACCGGACCAACGGCCGGCGCGTGCAGTTTTACGTGGAGGCCCGGACCGAGGCTGGGGCGAGCCACAGGCAACCAAAGTGGGGACCGGACAGGCCGGCGTTGTACGTCGTGGACAATCGCAAGCCCAAGACGGACCTGCGATCCGTGCGCCTGGTGGTTTCCGACTACGACATGGGGGCAGTCAGCAACGGCGGCAGCTCGAAATACAAGTACAATTTCCCGCGCCTTTCCAACCACTACTTCAACGCCACGTTCATCTCCAACGAAAAGGATATTCGATACAACTGCGAGATGCGCAACAGCGGCAGCCCGTGGACGCGCGGCAACCACCTGAACCGGGGCAAGTGGAAAATACCCAACGACCGGCGTTTCCGGGGGAAATACAAACTCTCATGGGACGATGACGCCAACGGCCGCGTCAGTCGCAACCGCCTGACCCGGTACATGCTCTATCTGATGGGCCATGTGGTGAATGAAAATGAAATGATCTGGTTCACGATGAACAATAGTTCTCCGCAGATGCGTGAGGAGGTCGAACCGGTTGCCAACGATTTCCTGAACCGGAACTTCACTGACGGCGTCAAGGGCAACCTGTACCGCATCGACGACGAATGGTGGTTCACTGATGGCTGGGATCGCCAGAACCGTAATGCCGACTGGAGTTACAAAAGTAGCGACAACCCGGGTCGTTACCGATCTGAGTGGATGAAGCGCACCAACGAGTGGGAGGATGACTACAGCGCATTAATCAACCTGTTTAAGACCGTACGAACATCCTACAAGCAAGAGCAGATCGAGCGGCTTGTCGATCCACACCAGACAATGATCATGTCAATGGTGCGCGGCTACATCGATGACTGGGACTCCTTCTCGCTGAGGCGTGGCAAGAACGGCTATTTTTACCAGCGTCATGATGACGGCAAGTTCCAGTTCCTGCACTGGGACAGCGACCTGGCTTACGGCAATGCCTCGGCGAAGCTGTACCAGGGAATGCCCGGCTTCAGCAGCTACATCGTCAAGTGGTACAACAAGCGGCTTTTCTACTCCTACCTTGTCGAGTTTACCGAGAACTATACCTACAACTCGCCGCGCATGAACGCATGGCTTGCCGCCGAGGAGCGGGTGAGCAGCTCCTACTCGTCGCGGGCGAGCGAGTACAAAAACTTCTTCTCCGCGCGCCGCAACACGGTCAAGAGCGAGTTGGGCACCAACTTCTCGCGCAAGAAATTCGAGATCACCACCAACCAGGGTGGCGCAATGAATTTTGCCAGCGATCGCATCGACCTCAAGGGCACTTCGCCTTATGGCGTGATCAAACTTCGAGTGGAGGGGCACCCCGAGGCTCAGCCAGTGTGGACTGGCCTCACCAACTGGGCCATCAACGGTATACAACTCCAAGAAGGCGAGCAGACGGTCAAGGTGCTCGGCACCGACCAATGGGGCAACGTCCGCAGCGAGGATGAAATCACGATCAACAAGTCCGGCAACGCAGCGCCGGTGGCGATCCTCAAGTCGCAACCGGCCTCGTGGAATGTCCCGACGGACAACGTGCTCCGGCTCGACGCCCGCGAGTCGTACGACCCAGAGGGCCAGGCGCTGGTGTTCGACTGGTCGGCGAGCCAACTTGAGGAGATCGAGTTGCGGCCGCTTGGCCAAGCGCGCGCCGAGGCGCTGTTCACGCGGCCCGGCCTGTACGGCTTCACCGTCAAGGTGACCGACGAGGCGGGCAACGTCACGCGAGTGGAACGCGAGGCCGCCGTGTACGGCACGACCGGCTTCAGCAGTTTCGCCGAGCCGATGCTCGAGGAGTACTGGGCCGCCGCCAACGTCGTGCCGCGCGGCAATTTCTCGCCGTACAGCTGGTACTCACTCGATGACGTGCCCGGCTGGCTCGAGCTGCAGGTGCTCGACACCGCGGCCAAGCCGTTGGCCAAGGCCATTCGTTCCTATCCGTTTATCAGTCGTAAATTACCGGCTGAGACCGACTGGGCCTTGCAGACCAAGCTGCGCCTGGTTTCTCGGCAGTATGGCGACTACGACGCCGGCCTGATGGCAGTGCTCGGCGAGGGGTCGGGCGCGACACGCTACACCATCGGCTTCAACGACGGCACCAAGTTGATGGTTCGCAAAGTGAGCCTCAGCGGCACTGCCACCACGCTCAAGACCAAGACCATCGCGTTCGAGGAGATCGCCGTGCGAATCGTTCGCGAGGGCGGCGCGCTGGTGTTCGAGTGGAAGGTTGGCGACGCGTGGGAGGAACTCCATCGCGAGAGCATCGACGACGGGACGCCGTCGGTCACGGGCGGCCTGTTCCTCGCGACGGAGCAGCCGCAGTCGATCCGGGTCGGCTTCGACTACGCCATGTTGATCGATCCCTCAGCTGTGTCGCCGCTCAAGGGCAATTTGCGCCTGAGCGAAATCATGTACAATCCAATCGG
>QOAX01000103.1 GCA_003972865.1 Verrucomicrobiota bacterium
GACAACGGCGCCACGCCGGACCGCAACCAGGTCGGCTTTGCCCAGGGCTCCCGGGCCGTGACGCAGACGATCACCGGCCTGACTCCCGGCAAGAATTACTGGCTGCAGTTCTACTACAACCGCCGTAACTGCTGCGGCGGTTCGACCGTCAGCCTGATCGTGGAAATCGACGGTGAGGAGGTTGCGCGGCACGAGGAGTTAAAGGCCGTGGGCGGGGCGAACCCCTACCACAGCAAGACCGTCGTGTTCACCCCGGAAAGCGACACCGCCGAAGTGGTGTTTCGCGGCGAGGCCGCGGGCGATGCCACGATGATTTACGACGCCATTTCCATCGTCCAGCGTGACGAGGGCAACGTCATCGTGATGAACCCCAGCTTCGAGGCCAGCGGCACGCCACCCTGGCCCGGCTACATCCAGCCCAAGCCGATCGCCGGCTGGGCGGGCACCGGGAACTATGGTGTCAACTTCAACGGGCCCGGCCCGTTCGCCAACAACGGCAAGGCGGAAGACCAGGACTTGGTCGCCTTCCTGCAGGGGGGCAGCTCGCTGAGCCAGATGATCTCCGGCCTGGTGCCGGGCGAGAAATACGAGGTGCGCTTCGCCTGCAACGCCCGCGGCGGCAACGCGCCGACGCTCGTCGTCAAGGCCGACGACCAAGTGCTGCTCGAGGAGTCAATCGCAGCCGTTGGCGGGGCCAACCCGTTTCATGTGAAAACGGTTCACTTCACGGCCTCCGCCTCCGCGGTGAACCTGTCATTCGCCCAGGCGGCGGCGGGGGACAACACGGTCATCCTCGACAACATCACGGTGAGCGGCGCCTCCTCCACGCTTCCCTGCATCACCTCATCCGTCACTGAGTTGAAACTGACCGTGGGGCAGACCGGCACCGCCGTCGCGCTGACGATCCCCGAGGAGTTGATCGCCGATGAGGACGCCGTCCTCACCGTGACCAGTTCCGACCCGTCGGTCGTCAAGGTCACCGGCGGCTCCAATGGCAAGCTGGAACTGAAGTTTGCCAGCGACGATGGTGAACTGACCCAGTCGTTTGAGGTCGAAGCCGTGGGCCGTGGCAACGCCTCGCTGGTTTTCTCGAATGCATACGGCGTCTGCTTCAACCCGGCCGGAGTGGAGGTGGCCGTGAGTGGTTCGTTGATCCAGAATCCCAGTTTCGAGGATCATCCCCCGTCTGCTGCTTGGCCTCATTATGGCCCAGTCGGTGGATGGGAGGGCGGCTCTGGTGTCAACAACGCCAGTGGCCCGTTTCAGGACAACGGAGTCATTCCGGACCGTAAGCAGGTTGGCTTCACCCAGGGTTCAAGAATGCTGAAACAGCTCGTCGGCGGACTGGAGGCTGGTGAGCAGTATTGGCTGCAGTTCCACTACAACGTCCGGAACTGCTGCGGCGGAACCATGGACTTGTCCATCCAGTTTGCGGAGGAGGAACTCGACTACATTTCAGAGATCACACCAGTCGGTGGTGACGAGCCGTACTATTATCACCACATCGAGTTCACTCCGGAGTCATCCTCGGGCGAGTTGGTTTTTGAAGCCATCGCCGCCGGGGACGCCACGTTGTTGCTCGACGGTATCACCTTGGCCAAGCGCAGCGCGGCCGACGTGGCCATGGTCAATCCCGGCTTCGAGGCCAGCGGGACACCGGGATGGCCCGGGTACATCCAGCCTGCGCCCATAAGCGGCTGGACGGCAACCGGCAACTATGGCGTCAACGTTTCTGGCCCGGGGCCTTTTGCCAACAACGGCAGCAACCCGGAACAGGACCGCGTTGCATTCCTGCAGGGGGATGCCACCCTCACGCAAACCGTTTGGGAACTTGAGGACGGCGAGGCGTACCACCTCTCATTTGCCTTCAACGCCCGAGGCGGCAACAAGCCCACGCTCAAGGTGAGCGTCAACGGCGAGACCGCACTCGAGTACGAAGTGAACCCGGTGGGCGAGGCAGAGGCGTATTACCGTTACGTGTACAACTTCACCGCCGACTCGGACGTGGCCGAAATCACCTTCGCGCAGACCGCTGCGGGGGATAACACGGTGCTGCTCGACGACGTGCGTCTGGTCAAAGGCAAGGGCACCGAGGTCGAGTTGCCCGATCCGGAAGAACCGGCCGAGCCGATCAGCATGGCGCTTGGCCAAGGGGCGGACTCCTCGCTCACGCTGAGTTGGTCCGCCGACGAGACCGACTGGGTGGTGCAGTACGCGGAGAAAGTGACCGGCCCCTGGCAGGACGCCGGCGCCGAAGCCACGGTTGAGGCCGGCAAACTGGTCATCAAGGTCACCCCCGCCAAGACCGGCACGCGTTTTTACCGCTTGTCGCACCCGTAAGAGCCTGGCAGGGAACCGAGTAATAAACTCACACAGCCCGGGCGGGAAAGCCCGGCCTGTTTTGTTGCCAAACTCAGCAAGAAAGTTCGGTGCGGATTGACTGCCCGGAAGCGCTTGGCCAAGCGCAAACTGGGTTGAAGGGAATAATGGCACTCCCGGCAAAGATGAAGGATGGCTATACGCCGCTAAATGCGGCCATTGACAATGGTCTCGGCGAAACCGCCGACCTTCTCAAACGGAAACACGGCGGCAAGACGGGTGCAGAATTAAAAGTTGAAGGAGCCAAGTAAGGCCATTGCGCTCCATCTTCCCGTAGCGGTTTTAAATCCTCGTCATCCAATACCTTCGGCTTGATCTTCTGCTCAACACCCGCCAAACTTTCGGCTGTGATTTCAAACAATATATTCCGCCTTTGCTGCGCGTTTGTTGTCTTCAACTCCAATTGTTTGACCCAACTTTTCGGGCAAGGTTCCAAAGCGGATTATGAGCGTGCAATGGGATTGCGGGATAGGGTTCGAAATAAAATCTTCAAGAAGCATGTCAATCCCAAGTGGTCTCCAGATGGAGACCGTTTCTGGTATCGCAACGATCTGTCGACCGGCCGACGTGAGTTTGTCTTGGTGGATACAACCAAAGGCGAGCGTCGGTTGGCATTCGACCATGTCAAAGTTGCTGCGACCTTGGCCAATGCTCTTGGCCAATCGGTAGATGCTCAGAAACTTCCCATCGATGAGTTGGCTTTTACCGATAATCCGAATCGCTTACGCCTGATAGGAAAGGGAAAAAGTTGGGAACTGGACCTTAAAACTAACGAGCTGGGTGAACTCAAGTCACCCGTTAA
>QOAX01000009.1 GCA_003972865.1 Verrucomicrobiota bacterium
ATCACAAGGATTACATGTGTGACCGGACAGAGTGGGGTGTTGCGCTCTGCAAGGCGATCGACTCGGAGCGCTTCGGCCTGCTTTACGACATCTACCACATGCAGATCATGGAGGGGGACGTGATCCGCACCATCCGCGACAACCACAGGTACATTTACCATTACCATACCGGCGGCAACCCCGGCCGTAACGAGATCGACGAGACACAGGAACTGTATTACCCGGCGATCATGCGGGCGATCCTCGCGACCGGCTATAAGGGCCACGTCGGGCAGGAGTTTATCCCCAAGCGCAAGGACAAGCTGGCCTCGCTCGAGCAGGGCGTTCGCATCTGCGACGTTTAACTGATGGGCAGCACTCTTCCCGAGGCCAAGTGCGATGTCATCACTGCCGCGGTTGGGCGCGCGGTTCACGAGACGAGCGTCTACGACATCCACACGCATCTGTACGACCCCGCTTTTGGTGAACTGCTGCTGTGGGGCATCGACGACCAGTTGGTGTACCACTACCTCGTCGCCGAGGCGTTCCGGCATTTCGACATCGGTTACGAGGCGTTCTGGCATCTGGCCAAGGAGGAACAGGCGCAGATGATTTGGGATGCGTTGTTTGTCGAGAATTCACCGTTGTCAGAGGCGTGTCGTGGCTTGTTGACGGCGCTTAACCGGCTTGGCCTGGACGCCAACCAGCGAGATCTGCCGTCCATCCGCAGGTGGTTTGCCGAACAGGATTCGGATGACTATATCACGCGCTGCATGGACTTGGCCAAGGTCAGAACGATTTGTATGACCAACTCGCCATTCGACGAGTTGGAGACACCCCTGTGGGACGCCGGCTTCGAGCGGGACGAACGGTTTACCTCCGCGCTGCGAATTGACCCGCTGCTGCTCGATTGGGATGCCACTGCGCCACGCCTGGCCGGGGCCGGCTATGAGGTGCAGGCGGATTTCTCCGGCAGAACGATGGAGGAGGTGCAGCGGTTCCTGCAGGACTGGGCCAAGCGCATGGACGCCTTGTACGTGATGGTGTCGCTGCCGCCGGTATTCGAGTACCCGGCCGACACGCAATGCTCGACTCTGATCGACGGAGCGATCCTGCCGTTCTGCAGGGAGAGCGGCCTGCCCTTTGCGCTGATGATCGGCGTGAAGCGCGGCGTGAACGCGGCAATGCAACTGGCCGGCGACGGCGTCGGCAAGCCGGACCTGGCTAGTGTCGAGAATCTTTGCTCGGGTCATCCCGGCAACAAGTTCCTCTGCACGGTGTTGTCGCGCGAGAGTCAGCATGAGTTGTGCGTCATCGCCCGCAAGTTCCGCAATCTGCACGTCTTTGGCTGCTGGTGGTTCACGAACGTTCCGAATGTGATCGAGGAGATGACGCGCATGCGGCTCGACCTGATCGGCATGAGTTTCACCGCGCAGCACTCCGACGCCCGTGTGCTTGACCAGATTATTTACAAGTGGGATCACTCGCGGGAGATCATCGCCGGCGTGCTGACGGAGAAGTACCTGAACCTGGCCGCGACCGGCTGGGAGCCAAGCAAGAAGGAGATTCAGCGTGATGTCGAGGGGCTGTTCGGCGGGTCGTTCCAGCGTTTTTTAGGCAAGTGATATTTCGCCTTGGCCAAGCGCCTGGTCAAGGCCGCTTGACGGGGCTGTTGCCGCTGAATACTTTCACCGAGCCGCCAAGTTCCGGCGCGCTGACTTTATTCCATGAAATTGAAACAGCTTAGTTGTTTTGCTGCCGGGTTGATCGCCGGGGTAGTGACGCTTTCGGCCAAGCCCATTATCGTGAACAGCGGGAAGGATCTCAAACATTTGGCCAAGATTGAAAACAAGCTCAACGAGGGAGGTGCCGAGATCGACCTGACAGTGGTGATGCGTAATGGCCGGTGGCCGATCGGTTATCTCGAGATGGCCCAAGCCGGCAAGTTCACGAACCCGGCATTGTGTGCTGCATGGCACTCGGACCGGTATCAACCCGGCACGGGCGTGTACACGGTCTCCGCCGAGGTCATGCTTGTCGGTGCTGAGGATGTTTATGATGGCGTCAGCGGCGTGATTGGTTGGTTGGATTCCGAGTCCGGCGTCGGCATCTCTTTTGCGTTGAATCATTACGACGGTTTTCAGGTGGGCACGGTTTCTTTTCTGGCTGATGACGCTGATGCCAACCGGTCGCTCGACGGATTGTTCGAGTTGGACGGCTCGCCTGCGGGGGCGGCAACCGGTTCCGCCTGGTCTGGCAAGGGCTCGCACGACGGCTCCAAGTGGGTCAGGATGGGACTGGCGTTTTCCACCCCGACGGAGGAGGACAAGGCGGCCCTCGAGGATGTCACGGCAAGAATCACGGCAACCGTGTTCAAGACTGGAAAAAAAATCGTCGAGGGAACCCGTGAGATTGTCCTGCTCACCAACCTTCCCATGCCGGAGGGAAGCAAGCATCGGTTCGGCTATTTTGGCTACTGGGACAGCATCTGGGATGAGGGGAACAAGGTTGCGATTTGCAGAAACCTAAAGATTGATGGTGAGCTCTACAACTCACCGCCAACCATCGAACCGATCGATGACTTAATCATCAACGAGAATGGAACCGGGGAAGTGATCGTTCTGATCGGTGACCGCGAGTTGTATTCCTCCCAGATCGAGGTGAGCGCTGAATCATCCAATCCGGCGCTGGTGCCCGTGGAAGGAATTGCCATCAGCACATCCGGCCCCAAGCGAACCCTGACCATCACGCCCAGCGCAAATGCCCACGGCGAGGCTGTCATCACCATTACTGTCAGCGATGGAGTGGATCAGGCCTCGGCAGCGTTCACCCTGACCGTCAACGAGATGAATGATCCGCCGATCCTTTCCGTCGCCCGGGGCGGGGACGGTGGATTAACCGTGGAGTGGGCCGGTGGAGGCGTGCTGCAGTCCAGTACCGACCTGAAAAGCTGGCAGGCTGTCGAAGATGCCGCCAGCCCGTTCCCGGCCGATCCCGCGGATGCGTGGAAATACTTTCGTGTGATTTTGGAGTGACACCCTTGGCCAGGCGTCTGGCCTACTCCGCGTAGGCGTCCATCCCTTCGCAGGTGCAGACCGGGTTCCGGTCGCCGTGGACGTTGTCGATGCGGTTAACCGGCGGCCAATACTTCTGCTCCCGCAAACCCGCCACCGGGAACACCGCCTGCTCGCGGCTGTACG
>QOAX01000054.1 GCA_003972865.1 Verrucomicrobiota bacterium
CGTCACCGACCCGTCACCGTTGTTCACGATGCTCAATGCCGGAGCATCACCTCCGCCAACACCGGCGGCGGCTGCCAAGTCCGCTATCTCCGCACCACTAAGGGCTGAATTATAGACCGCCCACTTGTGCATCACGCTTCCATCGCCCATCGGGTCAGTGTTCGCCTCGATCCTTGCTCCCATCACCTTCGCCTCGCCTGCAAGCTCGAAGTTACCATCCAACACTCCCACATGGTCACCATCCACATAAAGACGGGTTTCCCCTGCGGCCGTGTCGTTCACTAACACGACATGCACATCACGATCGAACACAGATGCGACGCTCTTGCCCTCAACCGCCGTGAACAGGTTGTCGGCAACTCCGAATACTGTTGTACCGAAGACACCCTGTTCATTCCATTGATCCAACTTGAAGGCAAAAGCATTATTACCTGCTATCGCCGTCGATGCCCCTGCCTTGGTTGCATTGAAGAAGAACTCGTAACTGGCATCTCCTGACAAATCACCGAAATCAACAACCGTCGGCTCCGTCAGCGCACCTGGAATCCATGGCGAGAGGAATTCACCGGCAATCGGCTGTGCACCTGCGGCGACCGGGTCTCCAGTGGTCCAGGCAACCGCGATGTTGTCTCCACCGCCGCCCTCGTTAAACAACGCCTCGATGTAGTAGGCCTTGCCGCCTTCGAGCGTAATGAACTCCGAGGTCGCCTCGTCACCCACCGCCTGATAACCGCGAACCGGCTGCCAACCTGTTTCCTGCGCTATCAACTGCCGGTTGGCCGGATTCTCGTCCGTGCTCAACCACAACTGCGCGTTGTCATCGGCCGCAAGGGCAAACTGGTAATCACCCGTCTCAGGCGGATGTAGGAAACCAATCAGCTGCGCACCGTAGTTGTCCTTCACATTCCCTTCCGGATTCACTGCGATGTCTCCACTCTGTGGCCACTCGAAGTAACCGATGGCCGTCTCAAGAGTCGGATCGTCCGGGAAACTCGGATGAGCGATCAACTCCGCAATGGAGGTGCCGCCCACTGGATCAAACTCCCGGAGCGATATGCTTCCAGCCGCCGATCCCGGCGCCGTGGTGCCCAGGTTGTAGATCCCCCAAGCCGTACCGATCAGTTCGATCTCAGCAATCTGCATGCTGTTTGCTCCTCCCTCATTGGCCACTGTCGGGAAGATCAAATGATAGGTCGAGTAGCCCGTTTCATTCGCGAAGCTCAACTCCTGGCGCTCGAAACGTGCCGTGAAGGCAGCCACATCTCCCGAGGCAATCTCGGTAAAGGTTGCCCCTCCATCATTGGATCCCGAGAGCACGAAGCTTGCCGGATCACGATCAGGCGAATCATTGGCCGATGTCAGTCCCAATCCGGTCACCACACCACCACCGGTCGAGATGGTCAGCCCGGTATCCAGCTTGTCGAAGTTCAGGTACTTCGTCGATGCGTCGTTATCAATCGCAAACCCTGCGTGCTCACCACCCGGATGGTTGTCCGATGTCGGCACAACCGGATCACCCGGCTGACTGACGTCCACGATCTCCACGACCTCCAGGATAACCCATGGAGAGAGATACTCACCGCTGATCGGCAGCGCATCCGGAACAATCGCGTCACCCGTCGTCCAGGCAACCGCCAGGTTGTCTCCGCCGCCTCCCTCGTTCATCAACGCCTCAATGTAGTAGGCCTTGCCTGCTTCGAGCGAGATGAACACAGAGGTCGCCTCGTCACCCACCGGCTGATACTTGCGCAGTGGCTGCCAGCCGCTCTCCTTCGCAATCAACACGCGGTTGGCCGGATTGGCATCCGTGCTCAACCACAACTGCGAGTTGTCGTCCGAGGCGATCGCAAACTGGTAGTCACCCGTGGCTGGCGGATGTAGGAAACCAATCATCTGAACGCCGTAGTTGTCCATCACGTTGCCTGCTGGCTTCACGTTGATGTCTCCGCTCTGCGGCCACTCAAAGTAACCAGCGTCCTTCTCAACAGTCGGGCTGTCCGGGAAGGTCGCATGGTTCTCCAACTGCGAAATGGAACCACCGCCCACTCCCCAGTACTCACGAACCGATATCACACCGACCGCCGATCCCGGCGCCGCGGTACCCAGGTTGTAGATCTCCCAAACCGGTATCGTGAAGGTCGCATCATGCGTCGTCGTCTCTCCCGCACTGTCCTTGAAGGTCGCGCTCACCGAATATTCGGTCCCCGCCTCGATCGCTCCGGTATTCGCCGTGATCGAGTAGGTCGCACCCTCCTGTGCCACGCCGCCGAAGTTCTTCGACCACGTGCCCTCAGTGGCTGTGGAGTCCAACTTGGTGCCGCCCAGCGAAATCGCCACTGATGCGGCGTCCAGCGTCGTGGCTCCATTGGTGACATTCAACGTGATTGTCGCCTTCGGGTCCATTGAAGTGCCCGCGGAAATACCGACCGATGAACTCAGCGCCGGCAGTGCCGGTACCTTCACTGTGCCGGTGAAGTACTCGCCGGATAGTGAATTCGGGCTGTTGTTCCCACCGCCCGGTACGCTGTCAATGTCCTCACTGGGCATGCGCCACGCCACTGAGAGCCAGTCACCGCCGCCACCTTCCTTCAGCAGTGCCTCCATGTAGTACTGGTTGCCTGCCACCAAATCCACCGTGCCCGAAAGGCCACCGTCATCCAGCGTGAAGTTCTTACAGCATCCGGTCTCCTCGGCCACCCTCACCGCGTTGGCCGGATCCGCATCGGTGCTGATCCTCAACAGGCTGTGGTCGTCACTGGCAATGAAGAACCGGTACGTGCCGGTCTCCGGCGCCGTCAGGACACCGCTCATCCGGCCGCCATAGTTGTTTCGGCCGTCGCCTTCAAACCCGGCACCCGCTGTACGCGTGTTCCAGCTCGGCGCCCACGTTGCTCCGTCTGGGAAGTCCGGGTACCTCGCATTGTCGGTCAGGAGCTCCATCGGATGCGCCCCACCTATGCCGTCCCACCATTCCCAGGCCAAGTTGCCGTTGTAGGTGATCGTGCCGTCGCCGTTGTTGATCGCCCTCTCCGGTACCGTGAAGGTCCAGGAACTCGATTGCCCGTTGTAGGAAACCGTGGCCACCGCAGTGCCCGGCATCAAATCGCTCGCGGTGCCCGTGATCGTGATCGTGCTCCTCTCGGTTGACACCGAGATGGCAACGTCCGTGCCATTCA
>QOAX01000133.1 GCA_003972865.1 Verrucomicrobiota bacterium
TTCGAGAAAGTCGTCGACGAGTTGTTGCGCTCGCCGCACTTCGGCGAGCACTGGGGCCGGCACTGGCTCGACGTCGCCCGCTACAGCGAGTCCAACGGCATGGAGCGCAACTTCACCTACCCGCACGCGTGGCGCTACCGCGACTACGTGATCGACTCGTTCAACGACGACAAGTCGTTTCGCCGGTTCGTGCGGGAACAGGTTGCCGGCGACCTGCTTGGCCGCGACAAACGCGAACCGACCGACGAGGAACTGGTCGCCACCGGCTTCCTCGCGCTTGGCCCCAAGCCGCTGAACCAGGGCAACAAGGTGCTCTTCAAGCTCGACGTCGTCGATGAGCAGATCGACGTGACGACGCGGGCGTTCCTCGGCCTGACCGTCTCGTGCGCCCGCTGCCACGACCACAAGTTTGACCCGATCCCGACCCGGGACTACTACGCGATGGCCGGCATCTTCCGCAGCACCGATGCGCTTTACGGGACGGTGAACGGACAGGGCAACCGCCAGGCGTCCGACCTGCACGCCATCGCCGGCAACGAGGCCGAGCGCGCCGAGAAAATCCGCAAACACGACAACAGCCTGTACCGGCTCAACGGTCGTCTCCTCATCATGGAGGAGGAAATGCGGGAATACCGGGAAAAGGGGCGCAACGCCACCGGCAACGAACGAACGCGCATGCGCACGCTCACCCGCGACATCCGCGACGCCCGCGCTAACATCAAGAGCCTCGAGAAGAAATCGCCGGATGCCGACTACGCGATGGGCGTGCGCGACGGCCGGATCGGCGACGCACGGCTGCTGGTTCGCGGCGAAATCCGCAACCAGGGCCAGACCGTGAAACGCGGCTTCCCGCAGGTCATGGACGGCGTGAAGGCGTACCCGATCGGCAACCGCTCGAGCGGCCGCCTGCAACTGGCCAGTTGGCTCACGCAACCGGACAACCCGCTCACCTCGCGCGTGATGGCCAACCGCATTTGGCACCACCTCTTTGGCGCGGGCATCGTGCGCACGATGGACAACTTCGGCGCGACCGGCGAGCGCCCCACCCACCCCGGGCTGCTCGACTACCTCGCGGTGCGCTTTGTCGGGAATGACTGGTCGGTCAAGTCGATGATTCGCGAGATGGTGCTCAGCCGAACCTACCAACTCTCGAGCGACACCATGGACGCGAACGCCGCAGCCGACCCGAGCAACCGCTTCCTCTGGCGCATGAACCACAAGCGTCTCGGCGCCGAGGCATTACGCGACGCGATGCTCGCCACCAGCGGCCGGCTGGACCGGCAACCGCCAGGCGGCTCCGTGGTCACCAAGCTCGGCAACGTCAACATCGGCCGCGCCCAGCGCCAGTTGAGCCAGATGCAACGCAACACCAGCCAGCGCAGCGTGTATCTGCCGATCCTGCGCAACGCCCTGCCGGAGATGATGCGGCTGTTCGACACCGCCGAGCCGAGCCTCATCGTCGGCAAACGAAACGAGACCACCGTGCCGACCCAGGCGCTTTACCTGATGAACAACCCGTTCGTGATCGGGCAGGCGTTCAACATGGCCAAGCGCGTGATGGACACGGCCGAGGGCAGGCCGGACGGTATCCGCCTGGCCTACGAGCTGGCGTTCGCGCGCGCGGCCACCGACGACGAAGTGTCGAGGGCGCATGAATTTTTGAACTCCGTCGCCGAGGAGAAAGACCGCCCCGGCCAATGGACGGTGCTTTGCCAGGCGCTGCTGGCCAGCGCGGAGTTCCGCTATATCGATTGACAAACCAACAGCGCTTGGCCAAGCGCGGCCTCGCACCAGACAAAACAAGAACGATGAACAACTGGAACAACGGCACCTGTGGCAACCACCGCTATTTGCTGTCGCGCCGCGACATGCTCAGCGGTCTCTCGGCCGGCTTCGGCTACATGGCCTTTGCCGGGATGAGCACCGCGCAGGCCGCGGCAGGCAGGCCGCTCGCCTCCAGGCGCCCGCACTTCCTGCCCAAGGCCAAGCGCGTGATCTTCTGCTGCATGCGCGGCGGCCCGTCGCACGTGGACACCTTCGACTACAAGCCGGCGCTCGCCCGCGACGAGGGCAAGCAACTGCCCAAGTTCCGCAACCGCGAACTCATGCCGTCGCCGTGGGAATTCAAGCAGCACGGTCAGGGCGGCCTGAGGATTTCCGGGTTGTTCCCGCGCCTGGCCGAACACGCCGACGACCTCTGCCTGCTCAATGGCATGCACTCCTCCGTGCCGGCGCATCCGCAGAGTTTTCTCCAACTGCACACCGGCAGCTTCCAGTTCGTGCGGCCGTCGATGGGGGCCTGGGTGCTGTACGGCCTGGGCACCGAGAACCAAAACCTGCCCGGCTTCATCTCGCTCTGCCCGCCGGACAACGTCGGCGGCGCGCAGAATTACGGCAGCGCCTTTCTGCCGGCGTTTTATCAGGGCACCAAGATTGGACAGTTCAACCAGAACATCCGCACCGCTTCGCTGCGCAACCTCAACAACCAGCAGGTCTCCGGGAAGCTGCAACGCAAGCAACTCGACTTTGTCCAGTCGCTGAACCGCGACCTGCTCGAGCGCAAAAAACAAAGCTCGCAGATCGAGGGCGTTATCGAGTCGTACGAACTCGCGTTCCGCATGCAGTCGGCCGTGCCGGAGCTGATGGACATCGGCGATGAAAGCCGGGCCACGCTCGAGAGTTACGGCATCGGCAACCGCGCCACCGAGAATTTCGGACGCCAATGCCTGATGGCGCGTCGCTTCGCCGAGGCCGGCGTCCGGTTCATCGAGGTGGCGCACGGCAACTGGGATCAGCATCGCAACCTCAACTCCGCGCTCACCCGCAACTGTCGCGCCACCGACCAGCCGTTGGCCGCCCTGCTACAGGATCTGAAGGAACGCGGACTGCTCGACGAGACCCTCGTCGTCTGGGGCGGCGAGTTTGGCCGCACGCCACACATCAAGCAGAACGACGGGCGCGACCACAACTCCACCGGCTTCAGCTTCTGGATGGCCGGCGGCGGCGTGAAAGGCGGCATGACCTACGGCGCGACCGACGAGCACGGCGTTGCTGCAGTGGAAAACCGCATGCACTTCCACGATCTGCACGCGACGATCCTCCACCTGCTGGGACTCGATCACGAGGCGTTGACCTACAAATACGCCGGCCGCGACTTCCGCCGACGTCCACGGCAACGTCGCCCACGACATCATCGCCTGACCTGCCCAAGCGCTAACGCCGCCGCAAGCCCAGCTCGTCAGCGCTCAGTTTGCCGTCGCTGTTTTTGTCGAGCGCCTGTAGCTTGGCCTCCGCTTGGCCAAGCTCCGCCGCCGACAACTGCGAGTCGCGATCCTCGTCCAGCGCGATCAACAGCGGATCGTTGCGCCACGGCGATCCCCGGCGCGACCTTGAACCGCCCGGGCCACGGCCGCGGGTCGCGACATT
>QOAX01000244.1 GCA_003972865.1 Verrucomicrobiota bacterium
CAGCTCATAGTCGGATGATGCGTTTTTGGTGAGGGTCACTGTGACCCCGCCATTGTCTGGGGCGATCCATTCGGAGCAGAGCAGGCGGCTGGTCCAGATCGGCACCCGGGCCGTGGCCTCGAGCCGGCCGGGGGCGCGCTGCACACGCAGCGAGGGAGGCATGTTGCCCCGGAAGGTGCCGCCGTACTCGGAGCGGATGGTACCCTGCGCGTATCGTCCGCCGAGTTGGTAGTCGTCGTTGACCGGCGAGTAGATGGACACGTAACTGCGGCCGCGCAGAACTTCCTGCTGCCCGGGCAGTACATCGACGATATGCAGTTCGTTCAACTCAAGTTGGCCAGCACGCAGCTTGTAGCCGATAAAATAAATCAACAGAGAGAAGATCGCCACATAGGCCGGGAACGTCAGCCAAGTGAGCATCTGCTTGTTGATGCGCTTGAGCCAGATGCGGTCCATCGGCCCGATGATGACGAGGTAGGCGGCGAGCAACAGCAGCAGCCAGATGACCGGCAGCTTGCTGACCTGTCGGCTGTCGATCATTGCTCCATAAACGCCGTCGATATGCAACTGGCCGTACTGTTGGGGGGCATTTTCTTCGAACCAAGCGCTGGAAACCTTGGCCAATCGCGCCCAAAACCAATGCCGCTTGGCCCACGACTTGAACGGCTCGCGCTCTGGGGAGAAGCCCAGCACGGTCACTTGGCCAAGGCCGCGACCGGCCTCGGCGGCGACCGGTCGGCCGTCAAGTTTGAAGAGTGCCGTGCCGTTGGCCAGGCGCACTTCGGCGACGGCAAGTTTGGCAGCGGCGAAATCATCGTCGGGGCCGCCGACATTTGAGTAACCACCGGCTTCGGCCCAGCGATGCAGCGCTTGGCCAGCGGCGGAGTTTTGCACCGGGCCAAACTTGCCGCGAACGAGGCTCGCCAGCCAAGGCGTGCCGGTGACGTCGCCGGGCTGATCCAGCGCCAAAATCAGATGCCCGCCGCCGAGTACCCACGTCGAGAGGGCGGCGGCCTGCTCGGTGCGGAGGTTGATGGCGCGTGCGGAGTTGAGGTAGAGCGCGTTCAGGCCGCTCAATGCGATGGGGTCGTCGGGGAACGTATCCAGCTGCATGTGTGCCACGCGCGGGGTGAATCGGTCGTTTTCCCATTTGCGCTTAAAACGAGTGCGCGGCAGTACAGGGCCGCCGGCTTGCTGGCCACTCAACGCGCCGACAAGGACAGCTATCGAATCAAAGCTGTCGAGCTTGAGATCGTCGTGGTTGGCCACGGTTTTGCGGCCGTTTTTCAACTTGGCCGACCAGCCGGAGTTGGTGTCGGCGAACACCGCGAGGGTGAACCGTTTGCGAGTGTTGGTGGCCAACTCGACATCGTAGCGATAAACCGGGTTGTCGCCGAAGCGTGGCCGCAACTCGACCTGGCCGTCGAAGGTCGGGCCGTCGTTGAAGATCTCGAACGTCACCGGAAACCATTCGCCCTGCCGCGCCTTGCCGGCGAACCCCATGAACACGTCGAACTGCACCGCGCCGTCGGCCAGGCCGTTGCCAGCCAGCAGAGATACCAGCCCCAGCTTGGCCAAGCGGGTAAAAAGACGGGTGGGTTGGTGGATGGCGGCGTCCACGTTTACAGGCCGGGAGCTAAAGGCGTAGCCTGTTCGCGGTCAATCCCGAACACTCAAGGCGATCCCGGCGCGAATAAAGCATTGCGGTCGAGGGCGTTTTTGGGTTCCCTCGGCCGTCCCATGAAATTGCTGGCGAAAATGAACCACAACTTGAAGGGCGCCCTGGCCGCTGCCACGGCGTTGACGACGTTCTCCGTATTGGCACAGGAAGAAAAACTCGCGGACGGCCTGTACGCCGAGATCGAGACAGCCAAGGGAACCATCCTTGGACAGTTGGAGTTTGAAAAAACCCCGATGACTGTCGCCAACTTCGTCGGCCTCGCGGAAGGCACCAAGCACTATTCAAAAACTGGTGGTGACCCGGTCGATGCCAAGGGCCAGGCATACTACGACGGGTTGAACTTTCACCGGGTGATTGCCGACTTCATGATCCAGGGTGGCTGCCCGCAGGGAACCGGGACAGGCGGGCCGGGTTACAAGTTCCCGGACGAAATCGATTCGTCTTTGACACACAGCAGCCCCGGGATTTTCTCGATGGCCAACTCCGGCCCAGGCACCAACGGCAGCCAGTTTTTCATCACGCACAAGGCCACGCCGCATCTTGATGGCAAACACACCGTCTTTGGCCATGTTATTAAGGGGCAGGATGTTGTCAACGCCATCGCCAAGGGCGACAAGCTCACGAAGGTCACCATCAAGCGCGTCGGCGAAAAAGCCAAGGCGTTCAAGGGCGGCGAGGCACCGTTCGCTGCGTTGCGTGCCACGATCAAGTCGCCGGCAGACAAAAACAAAGCCGAGGGCGAGGCGTTTCTTGCCAAGGTCAAAAAGGAGGAGGGAGTGAAGACCACCGCTTCCGGTCTGGCCTACAAGGTGTTGACCGCCGGAACCGGGGCCAGCCCGGAACCCACTGACCAGGTCACCGTCCACTACACCGGCAAGTTGATCAGCGGCAAAGTGTTCGACAGTTCCGTGAAGCGCGGCCAGCCGGCGACCTTCCCGCTCAACCGCGTGATCCCTGGCTGGACCGAGGGGTTACAGTTGATAAAAAAGGGCGGCAAATCGATGCTCTACATTCCGTCCAACCTGGCGTACGGCGCGCGCGGTGCCGGTGGTGTGATTCCGCCGAATGCGACACTGGTGTTTGAGGTGGAGTTGCTCGACATCAAATAACACCACCTGATCGTTTCAGTGCGACACTTTCCAACGAACGCGATTGTCCTGATAGCAGCCGCGTTTTTTGTGGGGTGCCTTGAGTTTGGCGAAAATGTGGAACTCGTCACCCCGAACGTGACCGCCAGGGAACTGGCGGAGGTGAGTCAACGAACCGGGATACAGTTCCCGGAAGGGACGACCGGCTGGGTATCTGTTTTTGGGTTCGGGAATTGATGATGCGCTGGCGATCAAAGTCTCGATCCCCCTCGATCAGAAGGAGGCTTTTTTAAAAAACGAACTATTTCAGTCCGGAAATAAGTCAAGGCCATCGATTCAAATTGGCAAAGGCCAGCC
>QOAX01000038.1 GCA_003972865.1 Verrucomicrobiota bacterium
GGGCGCCCCAAAGAGCCAACGCCAACAGGGGCAGCAGACTGACACTGATCGCCGACGCGGTACCGTACTCGAAGAACCGCGTTTTTTGGAACACATACGTGACCGTCCACAGCCCTGCATCCGCCGTGCCGCCGGAGCCTCCTAGCAGCACGAACGCGCCGGAGAACAGCGAGAACCCATCGACCACCAAGTACACCGCCACGAACAACAGCACCGGCCGAAGCTGCGGCAGTGTCACGTGCCAAAAGTGTTGCCACCGACTGCCGGTGGCCAAGCGTGCCGCCTCGTAGTACACGCGCGGGATACCCTCCATGCCGGCCAAGATGAAGAACGTCATGAACCCGGTCCAGCGCCAGACCGTCTGCAGCACCAAGCCGCTCAGAATGAAGTCCGGATCTTTCAGCCAGCTGACCGGCCCGAGGCCAAGCGGCATCACGAACAGTTGATTGAGCAGCCCGTTTTTACCGTGAAACACCATGAGGAACAGCACCGACAAGACCGACGGAGGCGTCAGTGCCGGCAATAGCAACGCGAAGGTCAGCACCGGGCGGAGCCGCCGGAAGGTCGCGCGGAGCAGGTGCGCCAGCCAGAGCGCCAGCGGCACGATCACGACGATGGATGCCAGCGTGTAAACGAAGCTGTTGCGCAGCGCAGTGAAGTAACGCTCGTCGTTGGCCAAGGCGTGATAATGGGCGAAGCCGACGTACTCCGCTTGGCCAAGTCCGTTGGCGTGCAGACTCATTTGCACGCCGCCGATAAGCGGAATCACCCAGAAAAGCAGCAGGAAAAACAGGAACGGCAGCAGAAAAAAAAACGGCGTCCAGCGCGCCCCGGGAGTTCGCTGGTTGGCTGCGGCCATGACTGCGCTTGAGACTTACAGGCCCGGCCCGGCCGCCTCGAGCATAGTCTTCATTTTGTCGAGCACCTCGGCCGGCTTGAGTTCGCCGTAGATGAGCGACGTAAAAAAAGTTTCCTGAAACAGGAACACCGCCTTGGCGCGGTTCGGGTGACTGACCACTTCCGGCACCTCCGGCGCGAGGCGCACCAGCAGTTCGCCGAATTTCTGGTTGCTGAAGAACTCGTTGGGCTGCAGCAGCCGCTCGTCCTTCCACGCCGGCCGGTACGCCGGGAAGCTGTTACCGTCGAGGAACCGGCGGGCGTTCGACTCCTTGTTCGTGATGACGAACTCGATGAACTTCCACGCCGCGTCCTGTTGCTTGCTGGCCTTGTTGATCAACAGGCCCTGCCCGGCGAAGGTCGAGGTGCGGCGGCTCAGCCGGCCGTCCGGCAGCTTCCACGCCGGCAGCGGAATCGCGCCCCACTTGCCTTTGAGGTCGGGGGTGAACTGCTGGAGCATGTCGAGTCCGTACCAGTCGGCGCCCACCACCGTCAGCACCTCGCCGTACTGGATGGCGCTGTTGAAAAACAGCGGGTCAAAAATCGACGCGCGTTCCGGCACCATGCCGACGCGGGACTCCATCTGTTTCTGCATCCAGCCAAGCACCTCGATCGCCGCCTCGCGGTCGGGAAACACCGAGCCGTCCCGGCCGAACAAGTCACTGCCACGCTGCCGCAGCAGGATGCCGAAGTACGTCGGGTCGAGCGCGATCATCGACTTGCCGTGATCCTCCACGACCGTCTTGCCGACGGCGACGAACTTGTCCCACGTCGTCAACGTCGCCGGGTCGATTCCCAGTTCCTTGAACAAATCGGCGCGGTAGTAGAGCACCATCGCGCTGAGCGACTGCGGGATGCCGTACGTCTTGCCCTTGTAGGCGAACAAACTTTGTCGGCTCTTGGCGATGTCCTTGTCGAGCTTGGCTTTCTTGATGCGTCCGCTCAGATCGGCGAACGGCACCTCGCCGCCGAGGAACGCCCCGAACAACACCTCGTCGAGCTGCACCACATCCGGCGGGTTGATGCCGGTCTTGATCGACACGGCGAGTTTCTCCGGCATTTCACGGAACCCGAATGACTGCACCTTGGCCTCAAACTCCTGGTCCACTGTCTCCTTGTACAGTTTGACCATGCCCTCGTAGTAGAGCTGATCCTGAAAGGAGCTGATCCAAATATCCAGCGGCTTGGCCTGCAGCGTGCCCGCAAGGGTCAGCCCAAGCGCCATCGAGCCTGCAAAAGCGTATCGAAGTTTCATTTGTTAAGTCGCGGCGGGAAAAATCCACCGAAGCGACGGTGGAGTCAATGCAATAGACGCCTCAGCCTCTCCAACATTCAATCCAAGCGCATGGCCAAACGGATGGTCTGGCTGATATTTTTGGCTGTGCTTTTTGTGAATGGGACTTGACAGTCCCAGCCTTTCCGATGAGCCCACGTCTCTCCGTATGCAAGTACAGGAAATAATCAACTCATGATTTACGCCCCGAAATTCATTGCCGTTGGCCTTTGCCTTTTCGCCGCCATTCAGGGCGCAAACGCCAAGGAACTGAAGCTGGATGATCTTTTTCCAAAGGATCGACTTCTGGAGGTCAACATTACCATTGCTGAGCAGGATTGGGATAAAATCCGTTATCAAAGGCGCACCCGCGAAAACGCGCTGCCGCCAAGCCGCCAATTCGAGCCGCCCCCTCCCCCATACTCGTACGTCGAAGCCAGCGTGACCATTGATGGCGTAACTTTCCCCAAGGTGGGACTGCGAAAAAAAGGGTTCCTCGGCTCGCAGGACACCACCCGCCCGTCGCTGAAAGTGAAGCTGGATTACATTGAAAAAGAAGGAAACATCGATGGCCTGCAGGATCTAACGCTCAACAACAACCGACAAGACACAAGTCTCATGAGCCAGTTCATGGGATACGCTATTTGGGATACCGCCGGGGCGCCCGGCTCGCGCTGCGCCTTTGCCAAAGTCACGGTCAACGGCCGCAACCTTGGCGTTTACTGCCACGTGGAAACCATCCGCGAGCAGTTGCTCAGGCGCGAGTTTGGGAGTGACAAGGGCACACTCTTCGAGGGCACCGTGGTGGACTTTTACCCGGACTGGGAAGGCAGCTTTGAAAGGAAAACCGGCGACGACAAAAAAGGCCGCGCGCACCTCGTCAAGGTCATCAAGGCGATGCAGGGCGGAGACGGCGCGCGGGGGG
>QOAX01000112.1 GCA_003972865.1 Verrucomicrobiota bacterium
CAAGTTCGGCGGCGGCAAGGTGATCCGCGACGGCATGGGCCAATCGCCCTTGGCCAGGGACGCCGAATCGCTTGACGTGGTCATCACCAACGCGTTGATTCTCGACGCCAAACTCGGCGTCATAAAGGCCGACATCGGCATCAAGGGCGGTCGCATTGTCGGCATTGGCCACGCGGGAAATCCCGGCATTCAGGATGGACTTGGCTCGGTTTTTGCCGACCTCGAGACCGGCCAGTGCAACCCGATGACCATCGGCGCGGCGACCGAGGCGATCGCCGGCGAAGGCGCGATCCTCACGGCTGGCGGTTACGATTGTCACATCCATTTCATCTGCGCACAGCAGATCGACGAGGCGTTGGCCAGCGGCATCACGACGATGACCGGCGGCGGCACCGGCCCGGCCACCGGCACCAACGCCACGACCTGCACGCCGGGCATCTGGAACATTCACCGCATGCTTGAGGCTTCCGACGAGTACGCGATGAATCTTGGCTACCTCGGCAAGGGCAACTGCTCGACCGCCGAGCCGCTGCGCGAACAGGTGCTCGCCGGCGCGATCGGCCTCAAGCTGCACGAGGACTGGGGCACGACGCCGGCGGCGATCGATTGCTGCCTCGGCGTTGCCGATGAACTCGACGTGCAGGTCGCCATCCACACCGACACGCTGAACGAGTCCGGTTTTGTCGAGGACTCCATCGCGGCGTTCAAGGGGCGCACGATTCACACGTTCCACTCCGAGGGTGCGGGCGGCGGACACGCGCCGGACATCATCCGCGTCTGCGGCGAGGCCAACGTCCTGCCGTCCTCGACCAACCCGACGCGGCCGTTTACCGTCAACACGATCGAGGAACACCTCGACATGTTGATGGTCTGCCATCACCTCGACTCGAAGATTCCCGAGGACGTTGCGTTTGCCGAGTCGCGCATCCGCCCCGAGACGATTGCCGCCGAGGACATCCTGCACGACATCGGCGCGTTCTCGATCATGTCGAGTGACAGCCAGGCGATGGGCCGAGTGGGCGAAGTCGTCATTCGCACGTGGCAGACGGCTCACAAAATGAAGCAGCAGTTCGGCAAACTCGACTCCGCCGACCACCCGGCTGCCGACAATTTCCGTGCGCTGCGCTACATCGCCAAGTACACCATCAACCCCGCTGTCGCCCACGGGATGTCGCACTTGATCGGCTCGGTCGAGGTCGGCAAGTTGGCCGACTTGGTTTTGTGGAAACCGGCCTTTTTTGGCGTAAAACCGGAGTTAATCCTCAAGGGCGGCATGATCGCCTGCGCTAACATGGGTGACCCGAACGCCTCCATCCCGACGCCGCAGCCGACGTTTTATCGGCCGCAATTTGCCGCGCACGGCAAGGCCAAGTTCGAGACCTGCGTGACCTTCGTCAGCCAAGCGGCGATCGATGCCGGCTTGGCTGACCGCGTGCGCTTGGGCAAGCGCGTCGAGCCGGTGAGCAACACACGCGGCATCGGCAAGGCCGACATGGTGCTCAACGACAAGTTGCCGAAAATCGAGGTCGATCCCGAGACGTACACGGTCAAGGCCGACGGCGAACTGCTCACCTGCGAACCAGCGACGGAGCTGCCCTTGGCCCAGCGCTATTTCCTTTTTTGACATGCAACTCATCAAGCAAGCCATCGAGCCAAGCGCGGCCGGGTTGCCCGAGGTCGGGTTGGTCGCCGACCGGTTCAAGCTGCAGAAGCGTCGCTGGCGCGGCCAGGCGGAGGACGGCGCCGACTTCGGTTTCGAGTTGGCCGAGCCGCTTGAGCATGGCGCGATTTTTTTCGAGTCGGAAAGCCATCACTATCGCATCCGGCAGACGCCCGAACTGGTGCTCGCCATCAGCCTGTCCGGCAACGCCACCGAGGCGGCCGAGACCGGCTGGCAGATTGGCAACCTCCACATGCCGGTGCAGGTTGCCGCGGGCGAAATCCGCGTCGGCGACGACCCGGCGGTGCGGCAACTGTTCACCAGCATGGGAATGGCATTTGAAGTGAAAGACGAGATTTTTCAGCCGATGAAAGGCTCCGTTGGCGCCGGACACAATCACGATCATGGCGTTGAACACAGTCACGACCACTCGCACGACCACGGCGCCGGGCACAGTCACGACCACTCGCACGGCTGACCCGGTTCATCTCGTGAACACTTGGCTGCCACAACTGCTGCAAAGCTCCGATTCGATGTTCCCGACCGGTGCCTACGCGCACTCGTATGGCATGGAAGGCGCCGTGCAGGACGGGCTGATCGAGGACGAAGCCGACTTCCGCGCGTTCATCAACGACATGATCATTCCCGGCCTCGAGAAACTCGAGTTGCCCACCGCGACGGCGGCGTTCGCAGCGGCGCAGGACGCCGACTTGGCCAAGCTCTGCGAGCTTGATCAGCTTTACGGCGCGATGAAGCCGTCGCGCGAACTTCGCGAAGCCACCGCCCGCACCGGCCGCCAACGGCTGTCGCTGAATCTCGAGCTCACCGGCGAGCCGTTTTGGCGCGACATCGAGCAGGCCCGCCTGGCCAAGCGCTTGGAGGCGTACGAGCCGATCGTGCTCGGCACGCAGGGCGCGCTTGGCCAAATGCCACTCGACGACACGCTTGGCCTCGCGTTTTACCACGGACTTACGCCGTTCGTGAACGCAGCACTCAAGCTCGTCCGTATGGGCCAGTTGGCCTGCCAAAAAATCCTTTCCGAAGCCTTGAGCCAAACCGACGAAGTGGTCGGGCGCGCCAAGCGGATTTCCATTGAAGAAATGGGCTGGCTGTGTCCCGTGCTCGACATCAGCAGCTCGCGGCACGAGACCGCTTTCAGCCGACTTTTTATTTCATGAGCAGCAACAAACGATTTGATCGGCCGGTGCGGATCGGGCTGGGCGGGCCAGTCGGCTCCGGCAAAACCATGCTCGCCCTCCGGCTCTGCGAGGCGCTCCGCGATGACTACAGCCTCGCCGTGATCACCAACGATATTTACACGCTCGAGGATGAGCAATTTCTCGTGAAGAACGGCGCGCTCGGCGCGGAGCGAATCGTCGGCGTCGAGACCGGCGGCTGTCCGCACACTGCGATCCG
>QOAX01000016.1 GCA_003972865.1 Verrucomicrobiota bacterium
CTGCCAACAACGCGGCGATGTTTGGCCTGCTCACGGCGGACGTGCTGAAATACCATGAGCCGAAATTCTGGATTTTACCGATGGTTGTCGGCGTGGCGCTGCTCGGGTGCGCGTTGGCGGCGGCGCGTTGGCTTGAGGACCAGTCGCTCTCGCGCAAAAGCTACCTCACGCAGGGCCTGGTGCTGGTGACGCTTGGCCTGATGACGATGGAGATGGTCGACTCGATCCGGGGTCCCATTCTCGCTGCCGAGAGTGTTGTGCTGCTTTTCATGTCGATTCGCCGCAACAACTTGATCATCCAAATCGGCGCGCTCATCGTGTCAGCCATCGCCGTGATTTATGCGCTCATCGATATCGGAGAGCGCAGTCCGGATTATTTGCTTGGCGGTCTTTCTGTGATGATATTTCTGTTGTTTAACGCCCGGCTTTGTCACGAGCGGATTGAGTCCGCGCTCGTCTCGATTTTACGGCCGCGGGTGAGTTATCTGACCGGGCTGGGCTTGTTTATAGGATTGGCTGCCTTTTTGACAGAGCCACTCAAAGTTGTGCCATCGGAGGAGTGGATTCCCGCGATTCTTCTGGCAACAACCGTATTGTTCACCGGATCGGTTTACAGGTGGAAGCTCCGTGAATTTACGCTGCTTGGCCAGGTGCCAGGTGCGATTGGATTGTTGTTAGCGATTAGCTTGGTTGGAAAGACCCCTGAATTCAATTGGCCGTTGTTCTGCGCGTTTGTGCTCACGCTTGGCCAGGCGCATTGGTGGCGCTGGCAACGAGACCGATTGATCGACTGTTGCCCGGACGGTCCCTTGGCCAAGCGGTTGCCCATGATCATTGAGGCGGTTTTATCAGGTGGCTTTGTTTTGTCATTGCTCGTTTGGTTGCACGTAGGTGTCGACCTTGATCACAAATGGCTTTGGGTGGGAGCGCTCGTCTCGGTCGGCATGACAGTGTACGCGGTGTTCACCCGGGCACGATTCGTCGGTTTGTTCTCGCAGGTTTACCTGTTGATGTCTTGTTGGGTGATGGTCGAGTTGTGCGCTCGGAGCGACAACGAGCATGCCGGATTTGCGCTGATCCCGATCGCCACGATGTACCTGATGAACATTGCCATCCCGGTTGCCATCGCGCGCATTGGACGGGTGCCGGAGATGATTCACTCTCTGGTTGGCCGGATCCAGTTGGCCTACCGCATTGCCGCGGCTGCGTTGGGCTTGTTGTGGATTGGCAATTACGTTCCCAATGAGTGGCGGGTGCTGGTGTTCGTCTCGGTGGGCGTGGTGTTTTTCGCCGTGCAATTCCTGAGGCCGGCCCGCGAGTGGCAATGGCTGGCGCTGGCTTATGCGGTGATCGGTTACCTCGTCCTTGCCGGCCAGTTTATTGATGGCGATGCGTTCTGGGCAAGTCTGGTGGCGATCGTTGCGCTGTTTGGCGTTCAGCAACTGGCGCGGCGTTGCGAGGTCGAGAAAAAGGTGCCGGACTTGACCCACCAATGGCTGATCCTCGTCGGCGGCACGCTGCTGTTTATCTGGCTGTCGATCAGGGTGTCAGATCTGGACGGTGATGGCCTGCTCACGATCGCTTGGACAATTCTCGCGGTGGGCTACTTCGGGCTTGGCCTTGGATTGAAGGAGCGGTGGTATCGGTTGACCGGCCTGGGCACGCTGGCGCTCGCGTTGGTTTCACTAACCAACGAGTTCGTAGGTGGAGAAGCTTACTGGAAAAATCTGTTGGCGATTGGAGTTTTGTTCGGAGTGCAGCAGTTTTCACGTCGGTACAAGGGCGAAAAAACGCTGCCTGATTGGGCGCATCAATGGTTGATCCTCGCCGGTGGCGCGCTGTTGTTCATTTGGTTGTCGATCAGGGTCTCGGATATTGGCGAGCACGGTGCACGCACGATCGCGTGGTCGTTGCTCGCGGTGGTTTACTTCGGCGCCGGCCTTGGGTTGCGGGAGCGGTGGTATCGCCTGATGGGCCTGGGCACGCTGGCCATCGCGCTGGTGTCGCTCGTGCCGATCATTTGGCAAATGGAAACCCTTGAGAGGATCGCCAGTTTATTCGTGATGGGCTGTGTGTTCCTCGGGCTGGGCTTCGTCTACACCCGGTTCAAAGAGCAACTCAAAAAACTGCTTTAATTCTGGCCAAGCGCTTGGCCAGGCGGCGGTCTAGAAAAACGGGTTGACCACGAGTTGCTCGGCGACGGTGGTGACGGGGCCGTGGCCGTGGGGCAAAAAGAAAAAATAACCCAGCGCTATTCCCAACGACTCCAACAACGGAAGTAGTTTCCAGAAAACAAACGACCTTGAGCACCGCTCACACGACCTTGCGCACTGCTCAAACGACCTTGCGCACTGCTCACACGGCTTTGCGCACTGCTCACACGGCTTTGCGCACTGCTCACACGACCTTGAGCACCGCTCAAACGACCTTGAACGCCGCTCAAAGGACTTGGACTCATGCTCCAAGTCGATGGATTTAGCCTAAATCCGGCTATTACCACGTGATTTCGCAATAATCTGCGTAAACACCGGATAAATTGTAATGATGTCGTACACGCCAGCGGCGTAGCCGGTCGTGCTGGAAGCGGCAACTGTTACCAGATGCGTGTCGCCGTCAGCCGTCGGGCTGAAGCTTGTTGTGGTCGAGGTTACTTAAACTGGGCCATTTGAAGAGTTAGTCTGGGCGCCTAGAAAGGGTTTAGATGGGTGTCGAGGAGATCAACAAGGATGGCGAAACTTTCGAGCGCAACATCCTAGAGCTGGTTGGCAAGGAACTGAGGACGATGGGTCTCAACCTCATCATCTGGAGGTGAACATCCCCTGGCCAGTCGGCGGTCTAGAAAAACGGGTTGACGGTGAGTTGCTCGGCGACGGTGGTGACGGGGCCGTGGCCGGGGCAGAGGATGGTTTCGGCGGAGAGGCTCAGGATTTCTGACTGCACCTTTTCACGCGCAAGCTGGTAGTGGCTCGGTGCGCCACCCATCGAGCCGGCAAAAATCGCATCGCCG
>QOAX01000199.1 GCA_003972865.1 Verrucomicrobiota bacterium
CGGGAAATTCAGGACGTGAACCCGGAGGACGAACTCGAGCTGTTTGACCTCGTCGGCATCTCCTCTTTTTCGGCGCAGATCGACGAGGCGTACGGGTTGGCGGATCGCTATCGCGCGGCGGGTGTGCCGGTCGTCTTGGGCGGATTGCACGTCAGCCTCATGCCGGACGAAGCATCGCAACATGCTGATGCCGTGGTGCTTAACGGCGCTGAAGGAGCTTGGCCAAGCTTGGTCGAGGACGTCCGGCGAGACGAACTCCAGCCGCGCTACGAGGGGCTTCGGTCGGGCGTGTTCAAGCCGCCCAGCTACGTTCACCCCCGGTTTGACCTGCTGCGCGGCCGGCCGTACAACCGCGTCACCGTCCAGACCTCGCGCGGCTGCCCGCTTAACTGCGAGTTCTGTGCCGCGAGCCTGCGGATCACCTCGGCGTTCCAGCAGAAACCACTCGATTGTGTCATCGATGAAATCAAGGCCGCCGTCAAGGTCACCGATCAGCCGTTCCTCGAGTTGGCCGATGACAACACGTTTATCAACAAGAAATGGGGCAGGGAATTTCTCCGGGCCATCACGCCGCTTGGGGTGAATTGGTTTACTGAGACCGACATTTCCGTGGCGGACGACGACGAGCTTTTGGATCTGCTCGCCGAGAGCGGCTGCCGCCAAATTCTCATCGGCCTCGAGAGTCCATCGGGAAGCGACCTTGGCCAAGTCGATCCCGGCAACTGGAAGCAAAGCCGCAGCGATCGTTACCTTGAGGCCATCGACAGGATTCAATCCCGCGGCGTCTCGGTCAACGGCTGCTTCATCCTCGGACTGGACGGCCACACGCCGGATATTTTCGAGGAGGTCAGCGCGTTCGTCGAGCGCTCCGGTTTGCTGGAAGTTCAACTCACTGTGATGACGCCGTTCCCGGGGACGCCGCTGTATCACCGGCTCCACAGCGAGGGGCGTTTGCTGCAGGAACGCTACTGGGACCGCTGCACACTCTTCGACGTGAACTACAAGCCAACGGGCATGTCGGTCGAGGAACTGGAGACGGGACTGCGCTGGTTGTTCGCGCAGACGTACAACGAGGAACAGTTCAACAAGCGCAAGCGAAACTACATCGAGATCGTCAAGGCGCGACTGTGATCGCGCCTGGCCTCACGGGCTGATGGCTAGTCGCTCGACCTCCTCTGCGCCGCCGATCATCACGCCTTTTTCCTTGTAGCGCTTGAGCAGGAAATGCGTGGCGGTGGAGGTGACACCCTCGATGGTGGCGAGTTTTTCCGCCACGAACGAGGCAACCTCGTGCAGGCTGTTGCCGTCGATGATCACCAGCACATCGTAGCTGCCGGACATGAGGTAGCAGGAGTTGACCTCGTTGTACCTGGAGATGCGATCGGCCAGGTGGTCGAATCCCCCGCCGCGCTCCGGTGTCAACTTGACCTCGATCACCGCCTGCACGCCGTCCCTGCCGGTGGCTTCGTCGCTGAGGATCGCCTGATAGCCGAGGATGTCGCCGTCAGCCTGGGCTTGGCGGATTTTATCACGAATCTTCTCCTCGGACAGTTCCAACATGCCGGCCAAATCCACCGTGGACAGGGCGGCGTTTTCCCGTAGCAATTTGAGCAGCGCATCCATGGCTGGGACGATACCGCTTGGCTGGGCGCTTGGCCAAGCGCGAATGTCAGTTGCCGTTAAGAATGGAGCCGTAGTAGTTCGTCCAAAATCGGATGACGATGAAAGCCACCGTGATGACCACCGCGCCGTAAACCAGCCCTGTGGCCACCCCGGCCGCGCTCTTGAGGTGTCGCGTGCCTTCCTCGTGGTACAGCTTGGCCAGGCGCTGCAGTGAGTCGTCCAGTTGGCCGGAGACCTCGCCGGTGGCGTAGAGGTCGCGGAAGGTTCTGGGGAAATCCTCACGCCGTTTAAGTACCTCGGACGGCAGCAGGCCGCGATCCAGCTCCGGCAGCCAGGCGCGCACACTGGTTGCCAGCCAGGGCGAACCAGAAGCGCTGGCGGCACTCTCCCAAGCTTCGCGGATGTTGACCCCGGCATTGAGCAGGGCATGCAACGAGAACGACAGCCGGGAGAGTTTGAGTTCCTTCAACGCCGGGCCGAACATCGGCACGCGGTGCCAGATTTTCTCGAGCCAATAACGGAGGGCAAACCCGCGATTGGCTTGGCCAAGGTAGAGAACAAAAAACACGGCGGCATACAGCGCCCCCAGCGTGAGCAGCGACGGGGAAAACGCGCCGAGGAAACTGGCACCGCCGCTGCCCCGCAGGCTGGCCCCGTACGAGATGATGGCGGGCATCAGGATAATGAAGTGGATGATGAACACCGGGTAGGCCAGCTTCAGCAGCACGTCTCGGATCAGTGCCGAGCGTTGGGTGTAGTGTTCGGAGAGAGTGCGCAGGGTGTCATCGAGTCGCCCGCCGGCCTCTCCGGCTTTGATCATCATCCGGTCGAACGCTGGCAGCCAGTTCTCACGGCTCTTGAGTGACTCGGAAAACGTCTCGCCGGCGTTGAGCCGGTCGATGGTTTCGCTCAAATGCCGGCGGTCGCGCTGGCTCGGTGGTGGGGTCTGCTCCAGCGACTGGGTCACGCCGATGCCGGCCCGCTGCAACACGCTGAGTTGATGATAAAACTCAGAGCGCCGCCGGAAGCTGCGGGGGGTTTCGATCAGGGAGGCCATATCCTCCCGGGGAGCAGAGCGCGATTAGGCGTGGCTGTCGAGCATGCCCTGCAGGTCGGCCTTGCTGCGGGCGCCCACGGCTTGCTCCACGACCTCGCCGCCCTTGAAGACGAGCAGGGTGGGGATGGACTGCACGTTGTACTGGACGGCCAGTTGCTGGTGCTCGTCGATGTTGACCTTGCCGATTGTCGCCTTGCCGTCGTTCTCATCGGCCAGTTGATCAACCATCGGACCGATCATTTTGCAGGGGCCGCACCATTCAGCCCAGAAATCAACCAGTACGGGAGTGGCGGACTGTAGCACCTCGGTGTCGAAGTTGTCCGC
>QOAX01000150.1 GCA_003972865.1 Verrucomicrobiota bacterium
CCCAGCCGCAAAGCTCCGCAATGGTTCGTCGCCGGCGAGGTAGCGTCCGCCGGCGATCATTTCCTGCGACTGCACGTACGGCCCGCCGCGAACGATGATGCGCGCGCCGATGCCACGTGTGTTGCCGCGCGCGCCGCGCAGCGCCACCGACACGCGGGGCGCGGTGGCGTTGTTGCGATAGAGCAGCGGCGGCTCGTTGAGGCAGTTCACCACCACGTCCTGGTCCCCGTCGTTGTCGAGGTCGCACAGCGAAATGCCGTGCGAGATGTTTTTCGACTCGAAACCCCATTGGCTGCCGGCCTCGGTGAAGCGCAGGCCGCCGTCGTTTCGAAAAACCATGTTGGGGACGGTCAGCGGTGGGTACAGAAAGACTTTTTTGCGTGCCTGCGCCGCCGGCAGTTTGCCGAGCCTGGCGGTCCGCTCGATGGCGTCGAGGTCCTGCGTGTCGAACGCATGGCCGTTGGCGATCAGCAAATCCTCAAGGCCGTCGAGGTCCACGTCGAGGAAGGTTGCACCCCAGGTCCACTCTGTGGCAGCGACACCGCTGAAGTTGGCTGTGTCCATGTAGCTGTTGTCACCCCGGTTCACGAGGAGCGTGTTGCGGTGAATGATCGGCCGGTCGATCAACTCGTCGATCGGCTTGGCTAACGGATTGGTGATCATAATCTGCGTCATCTCGAGCAGGTGCGTGGGGCTCATCATGTCAGCGACGAAAAAGTCGTCGTGCCCGTCGCGGTTGATGTCGGCGAAGTCCACCGCCATCGCGAAGTAGCTGCGGTGGCGCAGCGCCATCTCGCCGATGAGCCGGAATTTGCCATCGCCCAGATTGATCCAAAACCGGTCCGGTGTCTGGAAGTCGTTGCAAACGTAAATGTCCGGCCGGCCGTCCTGGTTGACATCGCGGATCATCACTGAAAGGCCAAGATCCCAGAACTCCTTCTTGATCGGTTTCGGTTCGCCGTTCTCGTCGAGCCAGTTGCCGTCTGTCCAGTTGACTTTTGTGAAGATTCCCCCGCCATCGTTGATATAAAGAAAGTCCGGCTCACCGACCTCGACCATTTCGCCACCCATGATGCGGATGCGATTAGCGTACTGGCCGGTGACCACCTGCTTGCCATTGATCGTGCGCACCGACACAGAGCCGCCCGAGCGCAGGACGGAGGTCTCGCCGTAGTTGGCGACGTAAATGTCGAGGTCGCCGTCGCCGTCCACGTCGCTCATCGCTACGGACGTCGAGCCGAACTTCGTCGCCTCGACGCCCGACGCCTTGGTTCGATTCGTAAACCGGCCGCTGCCGTCGTTGATGAAGAGCGCGTTTGGCCCGCCGCACGATGTCACAAACAGATCAAGATCACCGTCACCGTCCAGATCACCGAAAGCCGCGCCGGTGCTCGACATCCCCGGCGCACCGACCCCCGCCTCAGCCGTGATGTTTTTGAACTTCCAGTCACCGAGGTTTTTGAAAAGCCCGTTGTCGCCGTCGAGGCTGCAAAAATAAAGGTCACACAGGCCGTCGCCGTCTACGTCACCGGCGGCAACGCCGGCGCCGTTGAGCAGGTTGGCGTTGACCATTCGCGCGCGGGCCAGGCGGTTGGTGAACCCGACGCCGGCGGCCTTGGCCGAAAGCAGCAAAAAGCCAGGGGCCTGGCCAACCGGCCGGTTCACTTTTGCCTCGCGGTAATTACCAAGATCGTGCCACTGCAACGGCGCGGCCGAGACAGTGGGCTTGGCCAAGCCGAAAAGGCACACGGTCAACACAAGGGCAAAAGCGATGCTGGAGGCGCTGCGTTCGGACATTGGTCAGGCAACGGGAGAGTGATCCGTCTCCCTCCCAAGTTCAATACCTCGGGCCGAGTTTCACGACGCCTCCGGCCGGTTCCTGGACTCGGGCAGCCTGTTCCATTGTGGCAGCAGCAAAACGCCGGCGATGAGGATCGAGATGCTCAGGGAGTGGAAGATGCCATCCCAGCCCCACTGCTCCTTGACCAACCCCGGCAGAGTGCCGCCAAGCACCGCACCAAAGGAGCCGAACCCGTTGATCAGCCCGGCTGCGGTGCCGGCTCCTTTCCGGGTTCCAAAGTCCACGGCGGCGGTTCCGCTAATGAGCGAATCGGGCGCATAGAGCAGAATGCCGATCATGAAAAACCCGGCGCCCAAGGCCAAGCGGTTTGCCGGAAGGTTGTCCATCAGGAAAAGCACAACCGACAGGCTCAAGAGACACGTCACCGCCACCGGCATCCGTCGCGAGCCGAACACCTTGTCCGTCACGATACCGGCGATCAGGACGCTCAAGGGTCCGGCCAATTCGAACAGGGTGGCGATGGCCCCATCCATGAATCCGCTTGTCTCCCCACGGGTGCCCAGTTTCTCAGTGATGTAAACCGGCCCCCAAAACAGGATCGCGTACCGTGTTGGCTTGAGGAAAAAATAAACTACAGCCAGCATCCGCACCATCGGATCCTTCAGCACCGAGATGATGTTTGCCCATGAGTGCTCCGGTTTCGAATCGGTCTCCACCCCGGCATTTTGTTTTTCCCCGTGATACTCCTCTATGCTTGGCAGGCCAACATCCTCCGGCCGGTTGCGCTGGAAGAAAACGAACAGGAACCAGATGCACAGCAACACCCCGGCAGGGACAAAGAAGGCATACTGGTATCCCCACCGGGATGCAGCCCAGGCAGCCAGGGCTGAGGCCACCACTCCACCAATCGCATAATTGGTGCACCACATCCCCATGATGGTTCCCCGCTCGCGCTGGGAGAAAAAATTACTGACATTCTTGGTCAACGGCGCCCAACCGGTGGACTGACACAAGCCCTGGATGAAGAAGAACACACCCAACGCCAGGGGCAGCGTGGAGACACCCATCATCACCCCGGCCAAAATCGAAACCAGCATGCCGCTCAGGATCACTTTCCGGGTGCCAATCCTGTCAGCGGTTATTCCCCAAATGAACTGGCCAATCGCGTACGCCATGAGGTAACCGAAGTCGATCCAGGCCATCTGCGAGTCCAACAACCCCACCTCCGTCCCCTCTCCAATCCCGGTCTTGGCGATGGAAAACGACTTGCGCGTCAGGTAAAGCCCAGCATAGCCCAGCCAAGTGAGGGCGAACATTTGCCAACGCCACCGCTCGTACCTCGGATCGTTCCCAAGCAGCTTGAAGATAAATTTCATGACACCCAACGAGTTGGCAAAATGTAGTTGAGGCGCGCGGGACATTTTAAACCCAAGTACTCGAGTAGGGCCGGGAAGATGCCGACTGCCCTGGCCAAGCGCAAGCCCACGGGCGGCGTCACCAGAAATAGCTATTGTCGCCCACATGGCGCTTGGCCAAGCTCCGCGCGCCAATGAAAGATCAGGCGAAAGTCGTCATCATCGGCGGCGGCATCACCGGCTGCAGCATCGCGTGGCACCTGGCTAGGCGCGGCTGGACCGATGTTCTGCTCCTCGAGAAGGGGGAACTGACCAGCGGCACCACGTTCCACTCCGTCGGCCTGGTCAGCCAGTTCCGCACCTCGCCCGCGCTGATGCGGCTGATGAACTACAGCATCGGGCTTTACGACCAATTCAGGGACGAGGGCGCCAACAACATCGGCTGGCACAAGGTCGGCAGCCTGCGCCTGGCCTCCAGCCCGAATCGGCTCAAGGCGCTGCAGCGGCAGGTCAGCCGGGCGCGCGGGCTGGGGCTCGATGTCGGCACCATCACTGCCAGTGAGGCGCTCGATATTGCGCCGTTTCTTTCGCCCGGGGGCATCGAGGGCGCGGTGCACATTCCCGACGACGGCTGGCTGGATCCCAACGGCATGAGTTCGCCAAGCGCGCCCGCGAGCTCGGCGTCGCCATCGAGACGAACTGCCGCGTCACCGGCATCGGCCGCGACGCCGCGGGCGCGGTCACCCACGTCGAGACGGACCGGGGCATCGTGCAGACGACGATCCTCCTCAACGCCGCCGGGCAATGGGCGCCGCGCCTCTCGGCGATGGTTGGCGCGATCACGCCGATGGTGCCGGTGATGCACCAATACGTCACCACGCGGCACATTCCCGGCCATGAGTTGCCGGAGCAAACGCCGGTCGTGCGCGATCCCGACAACCTGTTTTACTTACGCGAGGAGGTTGGCGGCTTCCTCGTTGGCGGCTTCGAGCTGGAGCCGAAAACCTGGGCTGCCGGCGGTGTCTCGTGGGACTTCACCCAGCAACTGCTGCCCGAGGATTGGGAACTATTCGAGCCGGTGATGGAGGGCGCGCTGCGGCGCATCCCGCTGATCGAGCAAGCCGAGGTTATCAAGCTGATCAACGGCCCGGACGCCATGACGCCCGACGGCCACTACTGCCTCGGCCCGGTGCCGGGTGTGCCCGGGTTTTTCGTCGCCGCCGGCATGTCGCTCAACGGCATCGCCGGGGCCGGCGGCGTCGGCAAGGTGATGGCCGAGTGGATCATCGACGGCGAGCCATCGCTCGACCTGCACGAGATGAACATCCGCCGCTTCGGCGCAAACTACGGCAACACCGACTTCGTCGCCGAGAAGGCGCGCGAGGTCTATCACTACTACTACCACCAACACTATCCGGCCGACGAAACCCTCTGGGCGCGCAACCACCGCAGAAGCCCGCTGTACGACCGGCTCGCCGGACTCGGCGCGGAGTTCGGCGAGAAAAACGGCTGGGAACGCGTCAACTTTTTCCGCCCCGGCGAGCCCAGCCGCCAAGCGGCCGACGACCAGCACCAGTGGGGCTGGGGCCGCGCGCCGTATCACGATCTCATCCGCGAAGAATGCCTCGCCGCCCGCGAGCGCGTCGCGCTGTTCGACATGACTTCCTTCGGCAAATTCGAGGTCAGCGGCCCCGGCGCGCTTGGCCTGTTACAACGTGTCGCCTGCAACAACATCGACCGTCCCGACGGCTCGCTGGTTTACACGCAATTCCTCAACGCACACGGTGGCATCGAGAGCGACCTCACCGTTTGCCGACTGGCGGGCGACCGGTTTCGCATCATCACCGGCACGTCGTTTTTGTCGAACGACCTTGAGTGGGTGCGCTCGCACGCGCCGGCCGACGGCTCGGTCGAGGTGCGCGACGTGACCGACGATTTGGCCTGCATCGGTTTGTGGGGGCCAAGCGCACGCGGCGTGCTTGGCCAAGCGACCGGCGACGACATCAGCAACGACGCCTTCCCCTACCTCAC
>QOAX01000237.1 GCA_003972865.1 Verrucomicrobiota bacterium
CGGCCGGACTTCCTTAAAATTGTTTATCACGGGCCGCGGTTGATGGAGGAGATTTGCCAGTACGACCCGAATCTCATCGTCGGCGTGCTCGGCGGCAGCGCCGGGACGACGTACGACGCCTTTCGTTTGCTGCACGATGCCAAAAAACACGGCGCGCGCGTGGCGCTCTACGGCCGCAAGATCAACAACGCCGAGCACCAGTTGGCGTTCATCGAGTTTTTGCGATTGATCGCCGAAGACACGATCGGCCCCGAGGAGGCGGTACACGCCTACCACGGTGTGCTGCAAGGGAAAGGGATCACGCCGAACCGTCCACTGGAGCAGGACTTGGAGTTGACCGAGCAATCGATGCGCTACAGCGACACCGGCGGCAAGCCAAGCGTGGCCATCCGCAACAACCCCTTGGCCAAGCGCAAGCCGAAGGTATCACAGCCGGATGCTGTCTGGCCGACCAAGCCCGGTGGCGCGCCCGACTTCGCGTCGATGTCCGCCGACCAGCGCCTGGCCTACCACACCGCCCGGCTCAAACGGTGACCGAGCTTGGCCAAGCGACAAAAAAAGGGCGGCCTTCCGACCGCCCTTCTGGGAATTGGTTAACCGCCGTGATTACGATGAACCGCCTTCATCTGATTGGGCCTCCACGGACTCGGAACTGCCCGACCCGGCTTCTCCACCCTCACCACCGAGTTCGACACTCTTGTATCCACCACGCCTCTTGAAATAGAAGAACAGTGCGATATAGGCGATGAGCATCGCAATCGGGAAGATCGTGACGTTCTTCAGAGCGCCTTGCCTAGCGACCTTGATCTTTTCATTGGTTTCCTTTGCGGCTTCTTCACCTAGTTCAGAAACCTTGTTTGCATCCACTGCAGTATATTTGCCGAGGAAATACTCACTTTCAACGGAGATTTTCTCGTAGACGCTGGCTTCAAGGGCGTTCTTTGCTGAATCTTCCTGCATCTTGCCGATGAGCGGACCTCCAATGATGCCAACAGTCAGCATGCCGATACCGGCGATGGCATTCAGCGTGAGTGCGCCACCTTTCGGGCATTGCTCAGATACGACACCCAACATAGTCGGCCAGAAAAAGGTCTTACCGAAGCCGTACAATGTTGCGAAGATGAAAATCATCGCCAAGCCTTGTGCGGTGGACAGGAAGAACAGACCAAGAACAGCCAGTGCAGCAGAGAGGATGAGCAGGCCGATCGGGGTGAGTTTTTCCACGATTGGGCCTGCAAACCAAAACCTCAAAACCGCCATGATTGCAGAGGTGTAAATCAACACCCAAAGCGGATGGTAGCCGGCGGCTTGCATTGGCTCTGTCATAATGCCGGTAATGGCTCCGTCGGTACCCAACTCAGTGGTGGCAAGCGGCATCATGATCAAGCAGAGGAAGATCAGGATTGGCCGACCGATGGATTGGCAGTACACACCGTAACCTATGACGGTTACTAAAATCACTCCCCAAGTTAATGCGTTGCCCCATTCAAAGACCATGCCGATTTGCTTGAAAATGAGGAAGAACGCAATGAAGGCTCCAATCACTCCAAATTCAGCCAGCATCTCTTTGTAACTGGTGCCCGACGCCACACGTTCGTTCACTGGGAAATTGGCCTTCATTAGCATAACTAAGAATACGATGGCGGGAAGAGCTATCAGGTAAATGAGAATTCGCCAATCCTCAGCAGCTTGCGCTCCCAAGAGGATGGTCAACACACCGCCGAGAACCAACCCACCCGGCCAACCTGCATGGAGGATGTTCAGCCACTTGGTTTTTTCCCTGCGGAACATGGTGGCCACGACCGGGTTGATAAAGGCTTCCACAGTGCCGTTGCCCAGGCCTAACACAACCGACCCCCAGTAGAGGTAACCGTAAGCTTTACCTTGAGCTGCAGTCAGCGCTTCGCCTTCGACACCGCTGACAATACCGTGAGCCATGAAGGCCATCCCGGCGTATACGGCGTAGCAAATGAAGCTGAAGATCATCGCCGTCTTATAGCCAACTTTGTCAATGATGAGACTGAATGCGATGATGCTAATTGCGAACGGCCAGATGCCGGCCCCGAAGAGTTCCTGACCTTGTACCGCATCCAGCCCGAAAGCTGTCGGCCAAAGATCTGGAGTGTTGACGAGAAACGCACGCGTGATGAACGCGAACGCCGTTGTGATCAACGCGATGAAACAGCCCCAAAAAAGGAGCTTATTGCCGGTTGAATTGTTTGTTTCGTTGCTCATTATTTGTTTTGTGGTTCAGGAAAAAATTACAGGGTGAAGGCGGGGAGGTCGACTCTTTGGCCGCCTTGCTCGGCGCTTTGGTGGGCGCAGATGCCGACGCAGGTCCAGTTGGCCGCTGTCTTGGCGTTGGGCCACGGGTCGCGGTCCTCGACCAGTGCGCTGAAAAATTCGTTGACCATGTGAGGGTGGCTGCCGCCGTGGCCGCCGCCCTGCACAAAGGAGAGGTGGTCAGCGTCCTCGATACTCTGGGTGAATTTCTGGATCGGCTCGGGCAGCAGATGCGCGAAGTCCGGCACCTCAACGCGTTCGGGAATCTCCGCCTCGGGCCGCTTGGCCACGTGCAGGATGTGCGGATCGTTCTCTGTGAGCGTCCACTCAAAACTTTTCTTTGTGCCGTACACGTCGATGCTCTCGCGGTACTGCCGCGCGACGTCGTAGAGGAAGCGCCAGATATGCGCGGAAAGGTCGCTGTCCTTGATTTTGATGTGGCAGCTCTCGACGGCAAATTTATTGCCACTCTTTTGCGCGATGTCGTCCCGCACCGTGCCGCTGCCAAAACAACTCACGTATTCGGCCAAGCCGTTCACCATTCCGAGGCAGGGGCTGACGACGTGGGTGGCGTAGTGCATGGGAATCATCTCCTCCCAGTAGCTTGGCCAGCCGTCCATGTCCTGCGGATGACTCGCCGCGAGGTACTGCAGCTTGCCGAGTTCGCCCTTGTCGTAAAGCTCCTTGATGAA
>QOAX01000058.1 GCA_003972865.1 Verrucomicrobiota bacterium
CATGCAAAGTGTGCCGGTTTGGTGCGGATTTCTGCCTTGGGTCAGGTGCAGCCGAATGGGTTGCAAATGACAGAAGCGGAGCAGCATAAGAGGCGATGCCCGCGTGGCGGAATTGGTAGACGCGCTTGATTCAGGTTCAAGTCCCAGCAATGGGGTGCAAGTTCAACTCTTGCCGCGGGCACCATTACTTTGGCAGGAGGGCGAAGTACTGGTTGGAGGTTTTGTCTACTGTGGCCTGTTGGGTGGCGACTTTTTGCGCGAAGGATTTTTCCTCTTCCGAAATTTTTCGGTGCCTGCCGGTGGCTGATTTGACATTCGCTGACTTTGTTTGGGTGTCCGCTTCGAGTTTTTCCGGGAGTAGTTTGAGTTGATCCAAATCTTTTTGAACCGCAGCCACGGCGGTCTTGGCGGCGGCTGTTGATTTTTGCTGGGCGGCCAGGCGGGCCTGGACGGCTTCAATGTCTTTGCCGAGGAGGGTGATGGTTTCCTTAAGTTGAGTGGCCGCCTGGGCCAGGTTCGGGTTATCCGGCTCGACGGCTGCGAGTTCGCCCGCCTCCCTGGCTGTGGATTTTATTTTTGATTGGAACGCTTTTCTGTCGGCAAGCAATTGGCCAAGCGCGTCGAGTTTTTCGTTTTCCCCGCCAAGCGCATCCAGTTGGCTTTGCAGTTTTTCGGAGGCGGTTTTTGTCTGTGCCGGCAGGCCGGCGAGTTGTCGCTGCGCCTTGTCGAGGTCGGCTTGCGCCTGGCTCAATTCCGCCTTGGCCTTGGCGGTGGCGGCGGTGTAGTCGTCCAGTTCCGATTGCAGTTGTCGGAGCGAGAGTTTTTCACCGAGACGGCGGACGTTGATTTGCGCGGCTTCCCACTTGGCGACTTGGCGCGTTGCTGCATCGTGCGCGGACCTGGCTTGTTCGAGTTTTTGTCGGCGCTCGGTTTCATTTTTCTTCAGCGTGTCAACAGCTGACTTGGCGGCGGCTATTGGTTTGTCGGCCGCATCAGCAGCGTCCGTTGTGGTCTTGACGTTTTTTTGTGCCGCTCCGATTTGGCTGTTGCGTTCGTTAAATTGTTGCTGCGCGGTTTTTTGTGTCCCTTGGGTGAGGGTGATTTCAGCGGCGGTTTTTTCGATTTTCTTTTGCCCGGCGGCAATTATTTCCGGGAGGGATTTTGTCCGGGCAAGGGCTTCGTCGTGTTGCGCCTTGGCGGCCTTGAGTGCCGCGTTCATTGCCTGTGTGGCTTCAGTGGCTTTTTCGGCGGCGGCTTTCAAGGCGGCGGCGGCTTCGTCTTGTTTGGCTTTTTCGTCGGTTTGTTTTTGAACTTCGCGGAGCGAGGCGAGTTGTCGAGTGAGAAACCCGACCTGTTCGTTCAACCCCGGCAGTTGGGTCGTGGCCTTGGCCAAGGCGGCAGCGTTGTCGTCCTGTTCGCCTAGCAGCTTGGTTTGGGTTTCGTTCAACTCGTCGACTTTGGCCTTGGTGTTGGTCAGTTGGGTTTGCGCCCGGGCAAGCGCGGTTTGTGCCGTGGCCAGTTGGTTTTCGGCCTGCTGTTTTGCGGCGGAACTGTCCTTGGCGGCGGCGTGGTGTTTCTTGAGATTTGCTCCGGCGGCGGTGACCTTGGCCTTGGCTTGCTCGTGGGTCTTGACGGCTTTTTGCCAATCGTCCTCGGTGGCCTTGGCCAAGCGCCGGGTCGCGTCGAGTCGCTTGGCCAAGGTTGGCGGATTGGCGGAGAGTTCGCCGAGCGGCTTGCTGTTGGCAGCGTCCCAAACGGTCACGCTGCCGTTCCACTCGCCGACGATGACGCGATTGTTGTCGTGGGTGAACACGGCCTCGAGGGGGATGCTTTTGAAGCCCTTGATCGCCCGTTTTTGTTTGCCGTTCTGATCCCAAATCTTGACCTGTTTGTCGCGGCCGACGGTGACGAGGTCACCGTTGTGGTTGAATTGCACCGAGAGCGTGCCGCCACCGTGCGCGGTCCAGCTCTTGACCTGTTTGCCGTTGATCATTTCCCAGAGGCGCACGGTGCCGTCCTCACTGGCGGAGGCGAGTATCTTGGAATCAAGCCGCCAACTCAGCCGCGTGATGTCGCCCCGGTGGCCGTTGAGCGTGTAAAAGAGGTTGCCGGTGAACGACTCCCAAACGTGCAGGCCGCCGTTGCGATCGCCGGTGGCCAGCAGCACGGTGTCTGGCGAGAAGGAAACGGCCATCACCCAGTCGGAATGTTTCTTGATGTTGTACAGCGGCTCGCCGGTGGGCAGCTCGAACATCTTGATGCGCTTGCCCGGGCCGCCGAGGACAACGGTCGAGAGGTCGGCCATCATGTCAGCGGCGAGCACGGTGTCGTACTCTTTGCCGAGCGCCATGAGTTGCCGGCCGGTCTTGACATCCCACGCGACCATGCCGCCGGCCTTGCCGCCGCGCCCGCCCCCGGCGATGAGCAGTTGACCGTTTCGGCTGAAGGTGAGCGACTCGATGAAGCCGCCGTTGAACGGCAGCACGCCGAGCAACTTGAGCGTCTCGGTGTGATACAGCAGTGCCTGTTTTTGGCCGGCGACCGCGACGATCGGTGCCCACGGGTTGGCGGCGAGCGCCGAGGTGGCCCCGGCGCGCCTAGCGCTGACGACTGGTTCGAGCAGCAAATGCTCCGGCATGGGCAACGGGCCTTCCGGCTTGCCATCGGTCACGGCCACGAAGCCAAGGTCGAAGGTGTTTTTTTTCTTTTTTTTCGCCGTGCTGGATTTTGTCTCGAGCAAGCCGCCGGTGATCCACTTGGCCACGAGGGCGACCTGGGCGTCGGCAAGCTTGTCCTTTTTGTGCGGCATGAACGGCTCCTCCTGATGGGCGACGAGCTTGTAAAGGAGGCTGCCATCCGAGTTGCCGGCCTCGACCGCGCCGCCGCTGCGGCCACCCTTGAGCATGTTCGGGTAGCTCGGCAGGTCGAGGCCGCCCTTGGCCTTGGCGGCGTTGTGGCAGGAGTTGCATGCACT
>QOAX01000067.1 GCA_003972865.1 Verrucomicrobiota bacterium
CGGCCTCGTTGAGCCCAAGGGCCGAGGCCACCCGGGCGATGGCTGCCATGCGGGCCGCGCCATCGTAGGCACGCAGCAATGGTGCCAGGTCCGCCAGCGTCTGTTCCTTGCCCACCGGTGTCGCCCCGTGCCGCGCGGAGATCCGCCGCAAGACCAACTCAAAGAGGGGCTCGGCCCGCTCGAGGAGGGCCGTGAAGGCCTCGCCTCCTTGGGCCTGGATGAACTCGTCCGGGTCCTTGCTCTCGCCCAGGTCCAAGCGCTGGGGCTCGATGCCCGCCTTGAGCATCATGCCCAAGCTCTTCTCGGCCGCCCGCATGCCTGCCTCGTCCCCATCGAAGAGGACCACCACCCGACGGGTCAGGGGCCGAATGATGCGCATATGGTCCGCGGTGAGCGCAGTGCCACAGGTGGCCACAGCCTCCGTGAAGCCCGCCTGGTGCAGAGCCAGCACATCGAAATACCCCTCGACGATCAACAGACGCCCACGGGAGGTGATGCTGCTGCGGGCCGCACTGAGCCCATAGAGGATCTTCGACTTTTGGTAGATCTCGGTCTCGGGTGAGTTGACATACTTCGGGGCATCCGGAGGGCCGATGCCCTCAAGGACCCGCCCCCCAAAGGCAACCACCCGGCCCCGGCCATCGCGAATCGGGATGATCAAGCGCCCCCGAAAGAGATCGTAGCTGCGGCCCGTGCCTTCCTTCTGCCGCGCGAGGCCAGCCGCGACCGCCTGCTGGGGGGACACGCCCTGGCCATGCAGGTGGTTGAGCAAGCCCTGCCAGCCATCGGGGGCGTAGCCGAGCCGCGCCACCTTGATGGTGTCCATGCTGAAGCCACGGCCTTCCAGGTAGTCACGGGCCGCTTTTCCCTCTGTCGAGGTCAGCAGCTGGCTGTGGAACCAGGCCCCCGCCATGTCGCACACGTCCAGCAAGCTGGCTCGCTTGGCGATCTTGTGGCGTTCATCGGGCGTCAGGCGACGCTCAGGGACCTCCACGCCGGCCGCTTGGGCCAGCTCGCGGACAGCCTCGGTGAAGCCGATCCCCTGGGTCTTTTGGAGGAATTTGAAGACATCGCCACCCTCGTTGCAGCCGAAGCAGCGAAAGATGCCCATGGAGGCATTGACGCTGAAGCTGGGTGTCTTTTCGTCGTGGAAGGGACACAGGCCCCAATGGTTTCCGCCCTTCTTTCGCAGGGCCACACGCTGCTGGACCACAGCGAGGATGTCCGTGCGTTCACGAACGGCGTCGACTTGATCTGCCTGTCGATTCACCAGGACTTTGTCGATCCCGATCCCGCTGTGCGCGACAAACACATTGAGCACACGAAGAAGTGCATCGACTTGGCGTACCGCATGGGCATCCCGTGCATCCGGCTCAACTCCGGCCGCTGGGGCACGGTGAAGTCGTTCGACAAGTTGATGGAGCTGCGCGGCAAGGAGCCGTTGCTTCCCGGCTACACGCTGGACGACGGCTTCAAGTGGTGCATCGCCTCGATCGAGAAATGCCTGCCCAAGGCCGCCGAGTGCGGCGTGATGCTGGCGCTGGAAAACCACTGGGGACTCACCCGTTCGCCGGAGGGGCTCCTGCGTATCGTCAACGCCATCGACTCGCCGTGGCTGGGCCTGCTGATGGACACTGGCAATTTCCTAGAGGATCCGTACACCAAGCTGGAGAAGATCGCGCCCAAGACGGATTTCGTGCAGGCCAAGACCTACTACGGCGGCGGCGAGTGGTACACGCTGGACCTCGACTACGAGCGAGTGGCCAAGATTCTGCGCAGCGTGAACTACACCGGCTACGTGTCGCTGGAGTTCGAGGGAAAAGCACCGGCAGATGAAGGTGTGGCCAAGAGCATCGACCTGTTCCGGCGGGTGTTTAGTTGAGTCAGGAGAGTGTTCCGCACAATGTTTTCTCGGTTTACTCCAGGGCTACTGGCTGGTAACAATCCGGCCCCGTTTGAATATCTCATTGGATTGGGCGTCTGTCTCCCCCGGGATGGATGGGGCCGTTTCAGCATGTTTCAGGCGGATTTTTATCCAAAATCACACTTTTCGAAATGATGAACCTACAAATCCATACCACTAAAATTCGGCTCCTCAGCTTGGCTGCTGCGGTCTGCCTCGGCACAGCGACCTCCGGCCAGGCGCTGGAGTTGAACAAGGGCGATCACGTTGTGCTCATCGGAAACGCACTCGCCGAGCGCATGCAACACCACGGCTGGCTAGAGAGCTACATTCAGGCCACCATGGCCGACAAGGAACTGGCGTTCCGGAACCACGGCTTTGGCGGCGACAAGGTGAACAACCGGCCACGCAACAACGGTTTCCCGAGTGCCGATACGTATCTTGAGATTTCCAAGGCGGACGTGATCCTTGCGTTCTGGGGTTACAACGAGTCGTTCGACAATAGCCCGGACGCATACCGCGCCGACTTGACCAAGTGGATCGATGAAACAAATGGCAAGAAATACAATGATAAGGGTGCCCCGACCATCGTGCTCTTCTCGCCGATTGCCCACGAGAACCTTGGCCAGGCCAATCTGCCGGACGGTTCTGCCAACAACGAGCGCCTGGCCAAGTACGCTGAGGTTACCCGTCAGGTTGCCAATGAAAAAGGAGTTGAATTGGTCGATTTGTTTGACCTTTCTCAAGATCTCTACGAACGCAGCAAATTACCGCTGACGATCAACGGCATCCACTTGACCAGCAAAGGGAACAACCAACTTGCACGGGGCATCCACAAAAGCCTGTTCGGTAAATCTCCGAGAGCCAGCGGACGCAAGCTGGCTAGGATTCGGGATGCCGTGCTCGACAAGAATTGGCACTGGTACAACCGCTACCGTGCCACCGACGGCAACGACGTCTGGGGTGGCCGCTCTGGCTTGCGCTTCGTCGCTGGCCAAACCAACCGCGAAGTGTTGCAACAAGAATTGAAAATGATCGATGTCATGGCTTCCAATCGGGACAAGGT
>QOAX01000051.1 GCA_003972865.1 Verrucomicrobiota bacterium
GGGCATGTCGAAGTGGCCAAGGTATTGCTCGAGGCCAAAGCGGATATCGGTTTGGCCAGCAAGAGCGGCAAGACGGCGCTGCATTACGTTGCCTATTACAACGGCAACCTAGACTTGGCCAAGCTGCTGCTCGACGCGGGCGCCAATCCCAACGTGCTGGACAAGAGAAAAAAGACGCCGCTCGACTATGCGGTGTCACGCAAGAATGACGAACTGGTCGAGTTGCTCCTGGCCAAGGGCGCGCGCACTGGCAAGGAACTTCGCGCCGAGACGGACGTCCACTACGCGGCGGCCAACGGCTACGCCGATGCGGTCAAGCGGTTCATCGAGAACGGCGGCGACGTGAACGCCGGCGACAAGGGAGGTTACACGGCCCTGCAGTATGCGGCCTACAACGGCTACATCGAGGTCGTTCGCGTGCTCGTCGAAAACAAGGCCGACGTGAACGTCTCGGCAAACAAGCGCAAGAAATCGGCGCTGCATTATGCCGCGCAAAAGGGCCGCAAGGAGATCGCACTGCTGCTGCTCGACAAGGGGGCGGACGTCAACGCACTCGACAAGGCCGGCCGCACGGCGCTCGACATCGCGCTGCGCTATCGCCGTACCGAGACCGGCGAGCTGCTGCGCCAACGTGGCGGCAAGCTCGGTAGCGAATTGGCCAAGCCGGAAGGCGGCGAGGGCGGCAACGCCGAACCGCAGCCGCTGATCCTCGACGACGAACTGGACGGGCTGACCGCCGACGGCGTGGTGCTCAACTTGTTGCTCGGGCCGGAAGGGCCGGGCCTGTCGATCCTCGGCTGGCCGGGCGAGATTTATCTCATCGAGTCGTCGAGTGACCTGAGCGGCTGGATCGGCGTGGACGAGGTGACCAACGACGAGGGCCGCATCGAGTGGTCCGACCCGCGCGGCGACCTGGGCGCGGTGCAGTTCTATCGCGTCCGCGTTCTGGACTGACAAGAGGCAGGGCGTGCTGTTACTTGAGAGGCGGGGGGGCGCTGAGTTTGCGGTAGAGCCAGGCCTCGAGCGGACGCAGCGGGGCCAGCCACTTGTAAAGGGGCGAGTAGTAGAGGCGGAGCCGGATCACCGATAGCAGCATCACCAACGAAGTGCGGCCCATCTGGACCTTGGAGCCGACTTGGTCGGTCCATTCGGTGGGCACCTCGCGCACGGTGAAGCCGGAGCGCTTGAGGGCGTAGAGCAGGTTGATGTCGAACGCCATGTCGGCGACGGTAAGCTGGCTGTGGATCGCCTCGACGGCCTCGCGGCGCATCACCTTGGCACCGCACTGGGTGTCGCGGATGTTCATCCAGAAAAAACCCTGGACGATCGCGTGGAACACGCGGCTGGCGAATTGCCGCCTAAATGTTTGCTCCTGTCGTAGCACCGAGCCGGCCATCCAGCGGGAGCCGATCACGCAGTCGGTCTTGGCGCATCCGGTGACGAGGTCGTCGAAGGCGGCGGGAGGGGTGGCGCCGTCGGCATCGACGTAGCCGACGAGGTCGGCCCCCGGCGCGAGCTTGAGTCCCTCGATTAACGCGCCGCCTTTACCGACTGGCTCGGGGATGTTGACGTGGCTGATCTCGGGGAACTGACCCGAGGCGCGCTCGACGACGCCGAGCGTGTCGTCGGTGCAGCCGTTGAGCACGACTACGACGTGGAAGGCGTCCGGATGATGCTCCCGAAAATAGAGCGCGTACGCCTCGAGCACCGGGCCGATGCGGGACTCCTCGTTGTAGGCGGGGATCAGCAGGAGGATGCTGGGGGAGGCACTCGGCACGCGGAAAGTTTACACAACGGAGACCGGTTTGGCCATGATCACCAGACGGTGAACGCGCCGTCCTGGCCCCAGAGCTGCGAGCCGCGGTACGGCTGCATCTGGTCGATGTCCTTCCAGCGCACCGAGCCGTCGAGTAAACCCACATTGCCGCCGTCGGCGCCGATGTCTTTCGAGGACGCCCCCTCCGCGCCGGGGTTCGAATAGTCGCGCTCGCCGGTGTCGTCGGTGTTGTAGTCGAACAGGATCGGGCCGCGCGGCCCGTGCGGCGCGAGTGAGTGCATGTAGCCGGGCGACCAGGTGTTGAGGTCGGTGACGAGCGGCAGGCTGGGGTTGTCGGAGAGGGTTTGCGGGGAGAACCAGCCCTGAAATTCACCCATCGCCGGCCACGGCGTCTGGTAGTGGCCGCCGAGGTAGTTGTACCCGATGACGTAGCCCCAGCCCTCGAAGAGCCAGCCCCTGGGGTTGCCGAATGGTTTGCCGAGGTTTGAGCATTCGTAGATGTGGAACGGCGCGTACTTGAGCAGCGCGATGCGGATCGGCGTGGAGATCAGCGGCGTGTGGTCGTCCGCGGGATCCTTCGCATCCGACAGGCCGCTGGGCAGCTTTTGCTCGTTGTCGCCGCCGTACATGTGGGCCACCTGCAGGAATTGGCGGATATTGCTTTTGCAGTTCGCCCGCCGCGCGCGCTCCTTGGCGTTGGCCAGGGCGGGCAGCAGCAGCGCGGCGAGGATGGCGATGATCGCGATCACCACCAGCAGCTCGATCAGCGTGAAGCCACTTCGCCTGGCCAAGCTCATTCGCTGCGGAGACGGAAGAATTGCTGCGCGGCGCTTGGCCGGACGTGGACGACGTAACGGTCGCCCTCCTTGGCCGTGCCGCTGTCGACCTCGCCCCAGTCGGCCGCTTGGCCAAGCGCCTCGGTGGACTCGAGGATGAAGTCGCCCTTGGCTGGCCAAGAGAACTCGAGCCGGCTGCCGGCGAAGTTGACGGCCAACGGCTGCGGCTCGATCACCATCTCGCTCATCTGCAGCTTATAGAGCGTGCCACGCGAGTTGCGGACATAAACGCTCCGGTTGGCCAATACCGGCGGGGTCCAGCAGGTGCCGCTGAGGACCTTCGAGCGGGCCAACTGCTTAAAGCGGGCCGGCGAAGCCTCGGCGATGTAAAGGT
>QOAX01000229.1 GCA_003972865.1 Verrucomicrobiota bacterium
GGCGTCACCGTGCCGGGATTGATCTGGCGCGGCTGAGGGCGGAACGGATCGTGCACCACCCAGGGGGTGCCGGGAATCTTCGGTGTGTTGGTGTAGCCGAAGCGCGCGACTTTAAGCGACTCTAGTTCCACAACGCGGTAGTTGCTCATGTCGCTGGCACGGTTCGGGGTGGAGATGCCGCCGGTGTACGACACCACGCCGATAATGTCGGATTTGCCAAGGCGGCTCCACTCGTCTCCGGAGCGGTACTCGTAAATAAAAAAGGCCCCGTCGAAGCCAAGCCGCAGGCTGACGTTGCCGGCGGCATCGGCCTGCCCAACGAGAGAGCGTTCGCCATCGCGAGTCCGCACGGCATAGATCACGCCCTCCGACCGGAACACGGAGGCATAACTGCCCCGCCCGGCGCTCAGGAAAATGCCGCCGCTGCTCTCGATGGCGACCTCCTGCACCATGCCCTGGACGAGGCCGCCCAAGTCGCGGCGTTTCACCTCCCAGCCGTCGGTGCCGGGGATCTCGGTAAAATCGCTCCAACCCTCCTTGGAAAAGTCGGAATCCTCAAAATGCACCTTGTTCGCCGCTTGTCCTTTAAACAGCCCAATCGACAGGATCACCGCCGTAATAAACGTTGTTTTATTCATGATAGCAAAAAATCGGATCAGCAGTTGTAGCCGCTTGGGCAAGCGCACTCCAGCCACAAAAACAAATTAGTTTAGAAAATGGCTTGTGCAGCAGCAGGCCATTGACTAAATTTTCTGCCCTTTTTTCGAGGAAGGGGGCCAAAACCAGATGCAGAAGAAAGCCAAATCAATCAAGACGCGCAAGTCGGTAGCCAAACGGTTCAAGATCACTGCCTCTGGCAAAATTATGCGGAATCGCCCTGGAAAACGGCATCTTTTGGCCAGCAAAAACGCCAAGCGCCGCCGCAAACTCGGCACTCCAGCACTCGTTGATAAGACCGATTACGCACGGGTGATGGAGAACCTGCCGTTCAGCCACTGAGCCGAGCCGCCCACAAACCAAGAACCATTTTCGAGCCATGAGAGTCACCAACGCAGCCGCCTCCCGCAAACGTCGCAAGCGCATGATCGAAGCCGCCAAGGGCTTCCGCCTGCGCCGCTCCAAGCTTTATCGCTACGCCAAGGATGCCATCGAGCACGGCCGTCAATACGCCTATCGCGACCGCAAAAACAAAAAGCGCACCTTCCGCGCGCTTTGGAACCTGCGCATCAACGCCGCCGCCCGCGACGCCGGCATCACTTACAGCCGCTTCATCGAGGGGCTGAAGGCCGCCAAGGTCGAGGTCAACCGCAAGGTGCTGGCCGACCTGGCCGCAACCGACTCGGCGGCCTTCGGCGAACTGGTGAGCACCGCCAAGAGCGCCCTCAAGGCCAAGGGCTGAGCGCTTGGCCAAGTTGACTTTTTGAGTGGGCGGTCTTTAATGGCCGCCCTCTTTTGTTTCCAACAGGGAAACCTGACCATGTCGTTCATAGACCAGATCGCCCCGCTGAAGGAAGCCGCCCTGCAGGCGCTGCAAGCCGCCGACAACCTGGCCAAGCTCGACGACGTGCGCGTGCAGTACCTCGGCACCAACGGGCAGTTCACCGGCCTGCTCAAGCAGATGGGCGGCTTGGCCAAGGAGGAACGTCCCGACGCCGGCAAGGCGGTCAACCTCGCCAAGGCCGAACTGACCCAGACGCTCGACCACCGCCGCGAGGTACTCGAACTCGCCGCCGCTGCCCCGTCACGCGCGACCGACTTCACCGCGCCGGGCCGCCGCCACCCGCTTGGCAAGCAGCATCCGCTCACGCAAGTCACCGAGGACATCGTTCGCAGCTTTCGAAAAATCGGTTTCGCCGTCGCCGACGGCCCGGAGATCGAGAGCGAGCGTTACTGCTTCGACGCCCTCAACACTCCCGCCGACCACCCCGCCCGGGACACGCAGGACACCTTCTTTCTGGACACCGCCGACCGCCCACTGCTCCGCACCCACACGTCATCCGTGCAGATTCGCGTGATGGAGCAAACCCCGCCGCCGATCCGAATCATCGTGCCGGGCCGCGTGTACCGCCGCGACACCGCCGACGCCACGCACAACCCCACCTTCCACCAGATCTAGGGCCTGTACGTGGATCGGAACGTGACGATGGCCGACCTCAAGGGCACGGTCGAGTTTGTGTTTAAGGAACTGCTCGGCAAAGAGGTGAAGCTGCGGTTCCGGCCGCACTACTTCTCCTACACCGAGCCGAGCCTCGAGATCGACTTCAGCAGCCCGCTCGTCCGCAAGATGGGCAAAGAATGGCTCGAGATCGCCGGCTGCGGCATGGTGCACCCGATCGTGTTCGAGAATGTCGGGTACGACCCGGAGGAATGGAGCGGCTGGGCGTTCGGCTTCGGCATCGAGCGCATCGCGATGATCCGCTACGGCATCAGCGACATCCGTTTATTCTACGAAAACGACCTTCGCTTCCTCGACCAGTTTTAGACCTTGGCCAAGCGGGGCGGGTGCCCGCGGGGTGAATTTTTTCCAAGCACACGAATGCGCTTGATTGGTGTTTGCCAATTGTTACTTTTCTGCCGCTGTTGCTGGAGTGGCCTGCAGCGTTTGAGGATCTCTAAACAACCCTGACACCTGACGTGAAAATATTCGCCGGTAGTTCCAACCCCCCGCTTGCCGAGGCCATCTGCAGCGCCATTGGCATCGAGCCGGGGAAAATCTCCATCACCGCGTTCCCGGACGGCGAGACGTTGGCCAAGATCGAGGAAAATGTCCGCGGTGAGGATGTGTTTGTGATTCAATCGACCTGCCCGCCGACGAACCATAACTTGATGGAGTTGTTCATCATCATGGACGCCCTCAAGCGGGCCAGCGCCG
>QOAX01000162.1 GCA_003972865.1 Verrucomicrobiota bacterium
AAACGGCGCGGATGGAGTAATCCTTCAGACTACCCCGCGTCTCGGTAAGGCGATCGATCGCCTTGAGCGCGGCATCCACCGGGCCGTCGCCGACGCCGGCGTCCTCGAGCACGGTCTCTTTTTTTGAGCGGCCGGTGGCGGCCGTCTTCAGGCGCACGGTGGCGGTGGGGACGGTGTGGTTGCCGCTGGTGACATTGATGTACTCCATCACCCACGTCTCAGGCACCTTGGTCATCTGGCCATCGACCAATGCGCCGAGGTCGTCGTCGTACACGAACTTTTTCTTGTCACCGACCTCCTTGAATCGGCTGAAGACGTTGGCGATCTCCTCGTCGGTCAACTTGAAGCCAAGGTGCCGCAGGCGCATGGCCATCGCGGCGCGGCCGCTGTGCTTCGTCAACGGCAGCTCGGTCTGCCCCCAGCCGACGTCTTGCGGATCCATGATTTCGTACGTCTCGCGTTTCTTGATGATGCCGTCTTGGTGAATGCCGCTGGAGTGGGCGAAGGCGTTCTCGCCGACGATCGCCTTGCTGCGCTGCACCGGCAGGCCGCTCATGCGCGCGACCAACTTGGAAGCCTTTACGATTTGCCGGGTGGCCACGCCGCAGGTGTAGCCGCTGTAAACGTCGTTGCGCGTCTTGATGGCCATGACGATCTCCTCGAGCGCGGCGTTGCCGGCGCGTTCGCCGATGCCGTTGACGGTGCACTCGATTTGGCGCGCGCCAGCCTCGACGGCGGCGAGTGAGTTGGCCACAGCCAAGCCAAGGTCGTTGTGGCAATGCACGCTGATGATCGCCTTGCCGGACTGGAACTCCGGCACCGAGTCGTGCAGGTGCCCGATCAATTCACCGAACTGCCCCGGCACGGCCCAGCCGACCGTGTCCGGGATGTTCACGGTCGTCGCACCGGCATCGACGGCCGCCTGGCAGACCTCGATCAGAAAATCCGGCTCGGTGCGGGAAGCATCCTCCGGCGAAAACTCGACGTCGGCGACGAGCTTGCGGGCGCGCTTCACGCCATCGACGGCGAGCTTGATGATCTGGCTCTGCGCCTTGCCGAGCTTGAATTCGCGGTGCAGCTTCGACGTGGCGAGAAAGACGTGGATGCGCGCCTTTTTGCCGGCCGGCGCGACGGCCTTGCCGGCCGCCTCGATATCCTTGGGCACGCAGCGGGCCAGGCCGGCGACGGTCGGCCCCTTAATTTCCCTGGCGATGGTGTTGACGGCGGTGAAGTCGCCCTCGCTGATCACGGGGAAACCGCCCTCGATCACGTCCACCTTCAACCGGGCCAGTTGCCGGGCGATCTCGAGTTTCTCGCGGAGCGTCATTGAGGCGCCGGGGCACTGCTCGCCATCACGGAGTGTCGTGTCGAAAATGATGATCCGGTTTTTTTTCATGTCTCGTTTCCTTTTAACGGTTCAACAAAAAACCCCGTTGCCTCCTGGCAGCGGGGTTGACGAAAGTCTTAGTAACAAGTTCAAACCACAGCCGCCCGACCGCTACCCAGTAGCGCCAGTCCCAGCAGCAGAAATTGTAGGCTCAAACTTGCCATCGCGCGGGAAATTAGCTGTGGCCCCTGCCGGAGTCAACCGGTTTTTCTCAAACCGTGTTGCGCCCGCTACAGTTCGCGGTAAATACCCGGTTTCACTCGCCACCGTCACCGCCCCTGTTCCCGCCGAGCGTTATCAAGGCAGTTTCAGCAGGATTCGGCTCCAATACGACGCTTTCCGGCCCCCAGCCAGACCAACCCTGCAGACCGGGTGCATCCGGGTCGCTGTCAATCACCGCAACTCCAAGACCGAACTTGAAGTTTTTCTGGAGACTCTCCAAGCCGATTGCTTCAGGCGAAAACGACATCTCATAAATAGTTGTGCCGGTGTGAGGATAAATCGTCTTTTGCGTACGAAACATTACAACGTCAAAATTGCCTCCGCCGGAAATCTGTTGCGCGATCCCGACCCTTGACCCTTTAACCGTGTCTCCCAGCATTCCCATTTTATAAAGGAAATCATTCCCCCAATGAGGTTCCATCAAGGCAAACAGATACTCGCTCTTGACCTCCTCTCGATTGGCATCGGTAAACAACAGATGCACGGCATCTCCCTGATCGGCCTCCTCCTTGGTGTGATGATGCACATCGTCTTCAACAACAACAATAAGATGGATACCATCCGGATTCCAGCCGAGCCCGATTGAAACGGAGTGATCTGACGTACCATCCCACGTGCCTTCATCATACTCTGCAAATTGAGCATAAGTCAGTTGACCAGAAAGATAGGTGCTCTGGCTTCGTTGACCCTCGGAGACCACCTCGAAACCGGGGTTGTATAGATATTCAGATTCGAACAACTCATGGGCTTTTCCATCCAGATTTCCATCAATCCGAGGAGCTTCAAATAATTCATAATTAGGGTCGATCCGATTGAAAGGAGGTTCCAGGGGGATCGTATAAGGCTGCAGGCGAAAAAAACGTTGGCTGTACTTGTCGATTTTGGAATCCTTGAAAATGAACGGAGCCTTGCCGGTGTCAAAAACTTTCATCGTCCGCCAATGGACCAGGTCGATTGAGGACTCAACTTGAAACAGGCGCGAGTCGACCCTCTTTTTCTTATTGAGAAAACCGTACCATCCGGATGTCAATGCAGTTGCTTCCAGCCGAAAATGGTTGCTCATACTGTAGTCGATGATGGCCATATAGCTCTGAAACAGGTTGGCCACGTTCATGTGGCCGAAGAACACCGCGCCGTCCATCGGCGTCTCCCTGGCCTTGTCGCGCGCGTTGATGTCTGCGCCGTAAGCCAGGAGCAGCCGGGCCACCTCCACGAAGCCGCCGACCGCCGCGAAGTAGAGCGGCGTGG
>QOAX01000078.1 GCA_003972865.1 Verrucomicrobiota bacterium
CCTCCGAGGTGCAGGCGTCGTAGAATTCGAGGAACTGGTTTTTCTCCTCGGTGGTGCGGACGCGCATGGCCGCTCGCGGGTGTTGGTTGAGGAGGCCGGTGACCACGTACGGGATGAGGGCACCCCATTCCTTGGTGCGGCGCATGGGCATCAGGTGATCCTGCAGCAGCTTGAAAATCGGGCGGAGGTTGAACTTCGGGTTTTTGAGGAAGCCAATCAGCAGTTCCATCGGGCAGTTGCCGGCACCGCGGCCGAGGCCGAGCATGGTGGCGTCGATGCGGTTCGCGCCCTGGATGATCGCCTCGATGGTGTTGGCGAAGGCCAGCTGCATGTTGTTGTGCGTGTGGATGCCGACCTCTTTGCCGGTGGCGTTGGCCATGGCGACGTATTTTTTGACGAGCGCACGAATCTGCTCGTGATAAAGCGAGCCGTAACTGTCGACGACGACGATGGTTTCCACCGGGGTCTCGGCGAGGATTTCCAGCGCTTTGTCAATCTCGGAATCGGCGACGGTGCTGATGGCCATGATGTTGCAGCACGTCTCGTAGCCTTTGTCGTGGGCGTCATTGATCATGTCCACCGCAGTCGGAATCTGGTGTGCGTAGGTGGCGACGCGAATGCAGTCGAGCACGCTTTGTTCGGCAGGCAGGATGTCGGTTTTGTAATCGGTCTTGCCGGCGTCGGCCATGGCGGTGAGCTTGAGCTTGGTGTCGTTGTCGCCGACAACGCGGCGCATGCTGTCCTCATCGCAAAACTTCCAGTCGCCATGCTCCTTGCGGGCGAACTGGGTCTTGGAGGCTTTGTAACCAAGCTCCATGTAGTCGATGCCGGATTCGATGGCGGTGTCGTAAACGGCCTTGACGAAGTCGTCTTCGAACAGATGATTATTAATCAGGCCACCGTCGCGGACCGTGCAATCCAGCACTTTGATCTCGGGTCGGAACGTCACCCAAGGGGCATTTTCTTTAGTTTCACTCATATTACAGTTTGGTTGCAGGAAACCAAAAAGCCTAAAGGCCCAAGCGTTTGGGTCTTCAGCCAATTTGTTTCCCGGCGGAAAAGGGCGCGGATTGTCTCAAATACGAAGCAAATGGAAAGCGTTAAAAATGCTTTTATTATTTTTTCGCCGCCGGGTTTTCCTTGGCGTAAATGGCACTAATTGGATGGATGTCGAGGATGTTCGGGTGGATGCCGCCGATGCGATTCGGATGGTAGATATTGATGCCGACGTAAAAGAACAGCGGCAAGATCGGCAACTCGTCGGTGATGAGAATGGTCTCGGCTTGGCGGAACAACTTGTTGCGCTTGGCCAAGTCCGAGGTGGCGTTGGCCAAGCGGATGAGCCGGTCGTAGTCGGCGTTCGACCAGCCGGTGCGGTTGTTGCCGTTCTGCGTCATGAACATGTCGAGGAAAGTGTTCGGATCGTTGTAATCACCGATCCAGCTGCTGCGGGTGACGTGGTAGTCGAGCGCGCTTTGTGCCGCGAGATAGACTTTGTTCTCCGCTTGGCGCAGCTTGACTTGGATGCCCAGTGTCTCACGCCACATTCGCTGCAACTCGACTGCGATATTTTTGTTCAGCGGACTTGAGTTGAAAAGATACTCGAAGTTGGTCGGGAAACCTTTGCCGTCGGGGTAGCCGGCCTCGGCGAGCAACTGCTTGGCCAAGCCGGGGTCATGCGCGGGGCCGGTTGGCGAGGTGTAGTTGCCGGTGCCGGGCGGGACGAAATGTTCGGCCGGACGCTCGCCGCCCTTGGTGTATTTCTCGACCAGGCGGGCCTTGTCGATGGCCAAGGCCATTGCCTTTCGGACGCGCGGATCGTCCAGCGGTTTTTTCGTGACGTTGAACCGCACGAAGTAACTGCCGAGATAATCGAACTTGTGAAAGTAAGATCGCTTGCTGAGGGCATCGAGCAACTCGGTCGGCACGAGGCTCTTGTCCCATATAACATCGGCTTGCCCGGCTTCAAACAGATTGACCGCCGTCGCCGGCGACTCGACCGGCAGCAGATCGACGATATTGTTGCGCGTGTTTTCGGCGTCCCAGTAAAGCCGGTTTTTGCGGAGCCGCACTCGGTCGCGCACGTGCCAAAACTCGAGCGTGTGCGAGCCGCTCACCGGCAACGGAAGTTGGAGGCACCATTGGTCGCCGTGCCGCGTGATCGCTTTTTCTGGCACGACGGCGAGCGTCCAAAACGCGCACAACTCGAGGAAAAACGGTGTGTGTGCGACCAACTCGACGCGCACGGTTTTGTCGCCAATTGCCCGGACGCCGAGTTGGCTCAAGTCGGTGATTTTCCCGGCGTTGATTGCCTCGGCATTCTTCACGTAAAAGAGCATTCCGGCGTAGTCGCTGGCGGTGGCGGGATCGACGGCGCGGCGCCACGAGTAAACCACGTCGCGCGCGGTGATCGGCTCGCCGGTGGACCACTGGAGGCCGTCCCGCAAATGAAAGGTGTAAACGGTGCCGTCGCCGGAAATGTCCCAGCGCTTGGCCAAGGCCGGCTCGGCCTGGGCGGTGACGGCGTTGAAGCGGGTGAGCCCCTCGAACAGCGCCGAGACGATGCGGCCGTCCGCCTGGCTGGTGATGATCGCCGGGTCGAGCGACTCGGGGTCGGGGCCGTTGATGACGACGAAGTCGGCCGGTTCGTGTTGCTGAAAACAGCCGGCTTGGCCAAGCAGGCCAAGGCACAAAAAAAGCGTCCCCAGCCGTTGCACAGGAACGCTTTTGAAAATCATGGGAGCTTCGCTTATTTTTTCTCCTCGCCCTTGGGCGGAGCGGCGGGTGTCTCAGCGGGCTTCTCGACGGCA
>QOAX01000076.1 GCA_003972865.1 Verrucomicrobiota bacterium
TTGCGACTATGATCCAAATGGAACGGGAAGATTTAGGTTTGGTTGGTTCTTCTGACATAACAACCCGATGAGAACCCACTGCCAGCCCACCGTCAAGCGGCCAGAAAAAAGGGTCGATTTAACTGCCGCCGCCGCCCCAGAATGAGCAAGTCTTCTTAATCAAGCTGAGACCAACCTTTTTTTTCTTTGCAACTACTGTAACCTTTCTTGACGTAAACCAGAACTAAGTTGGTCAGTTCACCATTCGGTGGTTTTTTTAATGAGAACACTTGTCATTATGATAATTTCATTCGCTTTTGCGAGTAATCCATTCGCGACTGAAGCTGTTGCAAAAGAACAAGCTGAAAATAAAGAGGGGATTGTTAACTTTAATAAAGACATTGCCCCGATCATTTATAGTCATTGTGCGCCGTGTCATCGTGACGGGATGGCCGCTCCTTTTAATCTATTGACCTATGATGATGTGCGAAAGCGTTCGCAGCAAATCACTGAGGTCGTACAATCCAAATACATGCCACCTTGGTTGCCAGAGCCGGGGCACGGTAACTTTAGCGGGGCTCGACGACTGACGGAGGGACAGATTGCTCTCATTAAGAAGTGGGTTGATGAGGGACACGAGAAGGGGCCGGAAAAACTTCGCCCCAATTTGCCTGACTGGCCAACCGGCTGGCAATCAGGCAAGCCGGATATGGTTGTGAGGATGGATGGGGAATACACGCTCAAGGCAGAAGGCAGAGATGTTTACCGTAATTTTGTGCTCCCAATTCCAACCACAAAAGCCAGATATGTGCGAACCTTGGAATTTCGACCCGGCAACGCTGGGATCGTACATCACGCGCTGATATACGTTGATTCCAGCCGAGAGTCCCGGCGACGTCAAAGTCAATCATCAAGCGCAGGCTTTGATGGAATGCGAGTGCCGAGTTCTGCCTACATGCCAGAAGGACAATTCCTTAGCTGGCAGCCCGGGGCTCTTTATTCAGACAAAACCGATACCATTCCGTGGTTGTTGGAACCAGGGTCAGATCTTGTGATACAGGTGCACATGAACCCAAGCGGCAAACCAGAACCATTCCAGTGTTCTGTTGGCTTGTATTTCTCAGATGAACCGCCTGTGGCGACACCCTATAAAATTAAACTTACGTCACTCGCTATTGATATCCCACCTAATGACCAAAAGTTTGAGGTCAAGGATGAGTTTGTCTTGCCGGGTGATGTCGAGGTGACCCGGGTCTTGCCGCATGCCCATTACTTATGCCGGCGAATGGAGGGATATGCCATCCTTCCTGATGGATCAAAAAAGTGGCTATTGCTCATAAAGAATTGGGACTTTAACTGGCAGGGCGATTATCAATATCAGAATTCGGTCTTTCTACCGAAAGGCACAAAGATCACGATGAATTTTACCTTCGATAACACGGCGAATAACATTGCCAACCCAAACTCTCCTCCCGCTAGGGTGATTTACGGACCGCAATCATCTGATGAGATGGCTGAATTATGGTTTCAACTTGTCCTGAAGAATCCAGGGGACCGACCGCTGTTTGATGAGATAAGCCGTGAAAAGGCGAAGTCAACCCTGCTTGAGTTTGGTCGCTTGGGTTTTGTGATTGATAGCAAGAACCCGGATCTACTGATAATGGCGGCGCAGGCTAGGCTGGCGGAGCAGGATTTCCGTGGTGCTTATGAACTTTACAGCCAGGTGGTGCGCCTTGATCCGAATCGGGTTAGTGCATGGTTCAATATGGGAATCCTGCTGATGAACACCAGGCAGAGTAAATCTGCAACGGTTGTTTTTCGAAGGGTTGTTAGTATGGATCCGAATGATCCGGAAGCATTTGGTGCTTTAGGAGTCGCCCTTTATAGACAAAGGAAGTTTGAAGAGGCCGAAGGGTTTCTGAGGGAAGCGTTGAAACTCAAGCCTGGAGACCCAGTTGCGTCAAAAGCGCTGAAGTCCTTGCTGCAGGCCAATAAACAAAAACCTGCTCAACCTTAACTAGTTCAATCCTATTTCCGTTCAGTTTTTAATTCTTCATACGTCTTGCCGCCGTGTTTGCGGAGGAGGTCTCCATCAACGTGAAGCCGCCTATATGGTGCCGTCTCATTCGCTGCGGAGACGGAAAAATTGCTGTCCGGCGCTTGGCCGGACGCGGACGACGTAACGGTCATCCTCCTTGGCCGTGCCGCTACCGACTTCCCCCCACTCGGCCGCTTGGCCAAGCGCATCGGTGGACTCGAGGATGAAGTTGCCTTTGGCTGGCCAAGAGAACTCAAGCCGGCTGCCGGCGAAGTTGACGGCCAACGGCTGCGGCGCGATCACCATCTCGCTCATTTGCAGCTTGTAGAGCGTGCCACGCGAGTTGCGGACATAAACGCTCCGGTTGGCCAATACCGGCGGGGTCCAGCAGGTGCCGCTGAGGACCTTCGAGCGGGCCAACTGCTTAAAGCGGGCCGGCGATGCCTCGGCGATGTAAAGGTCACCGGTGCGGGTGAGAATGATCAACTTGTTGTCGGCACTGGTGATGGAACTGCAAGGAAGGCTGCTCTTGGTCCATTCGGTCTCACCGGTCTTCATGTTGATGCAGCGGACGGTGTTGCCGCGCTCTACGCGGCCGTCGGCTCCGTAGAAGTAGTCGCCAATTACCACACCGGGGTTGAAGTGGATGCGCATGTTGCGGTTCTTCCATATGGAACGTGTGCTGGTGCCTCTCAGCTCGATCAACTCGCCGTCGCGGGTGTTGGAGGTGAGGAAAATCTTGCCATCGTACAA
>QOAX01000242.1 GCA_003972865.1 Verrucomicrobiota bacterium
CTCGCCGTAGTGCGGCGACTGCAGCAACCCGTCCACCACCTTTTCGAACGCGTCCGGACTTGTGTCCGCGACAAACGCAGCGATCTGCGCCGGGGACGGCGGCAGGCCGGTCAGGTCGAGACTCACGCGGCGCAGCAGCGTCGCCTTGGGTGCCTGCGGTGACGGGACAACACCCGCCTCCGCCTGCCTGGCGGCGACAAAAACATCAACCGCGTTTTTCGCCCAGGCACTCCGATCGGCAGCCAGACTGGGCGGCGGTTGGCGAACCGGTTTGTTAAACGCCCAATGACGGTCGTACACGCCGCCAGCCATGACCCATTCACTCAGCAGTTTCACCTGCTGCGGGGCCAAGCGGCTATTCGCCTCTGGCGGGGGCATCCGCGTGTCAGGATCTGTGGCCGTGATCCGCGCCAGCAACTCGCTCTTGGCCAAGTCCGCCGGATCGACCGCTTGCACGCCGTCGCGCGACTGGGTCGCGCCCTCACGCGTGTCGAGACGCAGATCGGCCTTGCGCTTGGCCGCATCCGGTCCGTGGCATTGGAAACAGTTCTCAGAAAGCACCGGCCGGATGTCCCGATTGAAATCGATCCCCGCCGCCTCTGGATTGGCCAAGCCGACAGCCAACGCGCCGACCAAGACGGTCGCCTCGGTCAGGCGGCGGAAATTCAACGGAATGAACGGACTCACAAAAAAAGACGGCACGAATACTCTAACCCAGCGACATGCCGGGCAAGCCTAATTTGGTGGGGCGGCCACTCCGATGACACCGCACTTCAAACCTCAAGTGAAGGGGGTTGGGAAATAATCAACCCTCAACCGTTAGCGAGAATCTCTGGATGGTGTTGCGGCCGGACTTGCGGAACGGACGCGGCATCGGCTGGGCGATCCCGTTCGTATCGATGGTGCGGCAGCGCACATCGTAACTGCCCGGGGCGATTCCCTTCAGCAACGTGGCCCAGTGGGCAAGGGCGTAGCGCATGGGCCAATGTTTCGGTCGGCCGTTCCTGTCAAAAAACCGCACGTTGTCCGGCAGCCTGCCGCCTGGCAGGTCACCGCCCCAACGGATCGGCGGCGGCAGAATCGTTGCGTCCTGCCACGGTGCCCTGGTGAAGTAGGGATCGTCCTCAGGCCACTTATTGTCCTTCGGGTTGATCCAGATTTGGACCTTGCTCAGTCCACCCACGCCCACCTGCGCCCAGCCGGTTATCGGGATCGGCTCACCGGCCTTGGCCTTTGCCGGCTTGAAGTGAAACCGGCTCATGGTTTTCATCCAGCTGTCGATGTCATTGTTGCCGCCGGCATAGGTGTCGTTGGCCTGGTAATTGTTGGTGAGCACAACACTCTTGAGCCACTTGACCGATTTGAAGCCATAGGCATCGGGCACCAGCATCCGCACCGGGCCACCCCGTTTGCCTGTGAGCCATTGGCCATTGAGCTTGTAACAGAGGATCACCGGGTTGTCCCCCGGCGGATCCTCGAGCACCCGGCCGATCGGCAGTGAACTCCGGAACATCTGCCCGGGATCCTCGTTGTGGTGGCCGTAATAAAACACACGCCGGATGTTAGCCGTCGGCTTGGTGGCCCAGATGACGTTGCGCAGCGGCACCCCCTCCCACAAGCCCATGCCCAGCGGCGCGCCAATGTTGTTGCAGGTCATGATCTTGAGAAACCGCGCTGCATGTTTCTCGGCGAGTTTCATGAGCTCGTTGAAATCCAACGCGTTGCCCTTACCCCTCGAGAGCGGGTTGCCCATCTCCGGATTGCTCTCGGGATCCGGGATGACATCAAGCTTCCAGGTTTCACGTTCCAAGCCAACTTCGAGCCGCTTGGCCAAAGGCAGCTGGTAGGGCAAAGGGTCGCCGCGTTCCACCGTGCCGAAATCATCCTGCGGCGTGAAATACTCGAGGTCAGCCGTCGCCTCGGCGAGGAGGGATTGATCCGAATCAGCCCACGCAGGCTGTACCTTAAGCGCGGCAAAACCAACCGCTCCCAGTTGCAGGAAGTAACGCCGCGTCACCTCGAGGTGTTGCCGGTAGAGTTTGCTTGAGAGAGACATTGGACGTGGCGAATTGTGCCCCAACCACTTGGAGACAATCAAGTAAACGCTTGGCCAAATTACGGACTCGCGGCCGCTCGTCCATCCAGCCGCGACTTGGCTGCTGGAGCCGGTTTTAAAGAATTGGTTTGTTAATTCCCGCCCACTTTTCTAGGTTTCCCGGTCATCGGTCTTATGAGGTCACTCCTGCAAACCACCATCGCAGTTGTGCTGTTGACGGGGTGTGCAGCTCCGGAGCCGACTGCCATCCCAACGCCCGGGATGCCCATTTGGGCGGCGGCCGAGGCGGGGAACAGGGAAGTTGTCCTCCGGCATTTGGTGGCTGGAACCGATGCGGACACAAGGGACGAACGTTACGGCGCATCCTCCCTGCACTGGGCGGCGTGGTGCGGTCACCCGGATATCGTGGAAGTGATCATCGCAGCCAGGGCCAACGTAAATGCAATCAACTTCGACGGCGAAACGCCGCTTGATTGCGCGACAAATTTTTCCCAAAACGAAATCGCAGCCATCCTCCGCAAAAACGGCGGCAAGACGGCAGATGAACTGAAAGCCAAGGCAGCAAAATGAACACAACGACCAAGCGAGCATTCACGCTCATCGAGCTGCTGGTGGTGATCGCCATCATCGCCATCCTGGCGGGGTTGCTGCTTCCCGCCCTAGCCAAGGCG
>QOAX01000155.1 GCA_003972865.1 Verrucomicrobiota bacterium
CGTGGCCGCGCCGGGCGCGAGGTGTCGATCCACATGGCCGCCGCCAGGGGCGACGCCATCGCCTTGCAGGCGTTCCTGCGCCGGGGCGTCAAGGTGGACGTCCCCGGGCCGCTCCACCAGAGCACGCCACTGCACTGGGCGGCCGGCGCCGGCAAGGTGAATACGATGGAAGTGCTGATCTCGCTCGGGGCCGACGTGGACGCGTTGAGCGACAGCGACGCCACGCCGCTGCACCAGGCCGTGCTGCACAACCGGCCCGAGGCCGTGAAGCTGCTCATCCGCGGCAACGCCGAGCTAAACAGCCAAAACAAATCCGGCTACACGCCACTGGATTATGCCACGGCCAACGGCTGGACAGAACTCGTCAAACTGCTGCAGACCGCCGGCGCCGTCAGCGGCAAGTCGCTGTAACGCTCAGAGCGGCGCGTTGGCCAGCGTGTCGGCGACGTGGCTGAGCTGGTCCTCCGACAGTTCCGGGTACGCCGGGATGCTCAGCGCTTCATCCGCCATTTTTTCGCAGACCGGCAGCGACTCGTCGAAGCTTGGCAGGTGCGCAAAGCATTCCTGCCGGTGCAGCGGCACCGGATAATAAATCGCCGAGCCGATGTTGTTCGCGGCCAGGTGCGCCTGCAGCGCGTCGCGTTTGCCGTTGGCCACGCGGAGGGTAAACTGGTTCCACGTGTGGCCCCGCCCGTCGATCTCACTGGGCAGCACGAGCCGGCCTTCGGCGACGTGCTCGCACTGGGCCAGGCGCTCGAGATACTGCGCGGCGTTGGCCTGGCGCCTGGCCAGGTAGCCGGGGAAATGGCCCAGCTTGGCACCGAGCAGCGCGGCGTGCAGCGGGTCCATCCGGAAGTTGCCGCCGACGGCCTTGTGGTAATATTTAGGCGCGCCGCCGTGCACGCGGAGGATGCGCGCGCGCTTGGCCAAGTCGTCATCGTTGGTGGTGATCATGCCGCCGTCACCAAAGCCGCCGAGGTTCTTGGACGGAAAAAAACTGAACGCGCCCAAGTTGCCCATCGTGCCAACCTGCCGGCCACCGAAGGTCGCGCCCATCGACTGCGCGGCGTCCTCAAGCACGGCCAGGCCGTGCGCCTTGGCCAGGCGCTGCGCGCCGTCCATGTCCGCCGCCTGGCCGAACAAATGCACCGGGATGATCGCCTTGGTGTTGCCGGTGACGCGCCGCTCGGCGGCGGCAAGGTCGATGTTGAAATGGGCGTCAAGCGAGTCGACGAACACCGGCGTCGCACCGGTGCGGGCCACCGAGCCGGCGGTCGCGAAAAACGTGAACGACGGGCACAGCACCTCGTCGCCAGGGCCGATGCCCAGCGTCATCAGCGAGAGCAGCAGCGCGTCGGTGCCGGAGCTGACGCCGATGGCGTGCCGCGCCCCCACCGACTCGGCGGCGAGCGACTCGAACCCGGCCACCTCCGGTCCGAGGATGAACTGCGACGAGTCGAGCACGCGCGCGAAGGCGGCCTTCAACTCTGCGGCGAGCGGCTGGTTTTGTGCGCTTAGATCGAGCAGCGGGACGTTGACCGGTTCACCCATGGGTGCGGCAGTATTCACCGGCAGCGCGCCCGGGCGCAAGCGCATTGCCGTTGACAGCGCCCCGCCACAGGCCGACGCTGCGGCCGTCCGATCCATGAAATTGATTCTCTCCATCCTTCCGATCGTGTGCGCAGCGGCGCTTGGCCAGGCGGCCGAGCCGGCCAAGCTGAAGCTGCACTGGGCCAAAAACATGCTGACAATCAGCGGCGCGCATCTGCCCGGCAAAGAGATGAAAATCCACTACCTCGAGGCGTATTGCCGGGACAACTCGCAGACAACCGACTGGGGCCGGCACACTGTCGTCGGTCACAAAACACGCTTGCTCTCACGCACCGGGGACGGCTCGCAGCTCCGTCTGCACTGTGACGTGAACGACGGCGTGACGGTCGAGCACGTCATCACCGCCACGCACGACGAGGTCGATTTTCGGCTCACCGCGCACAACCCCACAAATAAACGCTCCGAGGCGCACTGGGCGCAGCCGTGCATCCGCGTCGGCAAATTCAGCGGCACGGGCGCGGACGCGACCGCCGACAAGTATGCCTACATCAAAAAGAGCTTCGTCTATCTCGACGGCCGGCGGGCGATGATGCCGACGCAGGGCTGGGCGACGGAGGCGCGCTACATCCCCGGGCAAGTTTGGGCCGGGCCGGGCGTGCCGCGCGCCGATGTCAACCCGCGCCCGCTGCACCCCGCTGTGCCGGGCAACGGGCTGATCGGCTGCTTCAGCGGCGACGGCTCGATGATCTTTGCCACCGCGTTCGAGCCGTATCAGGAATTGTTCCAGGGCGTGATCCGCTGTCTGCACAGCGACTTCCGGCTGGGCGGCCTCGCGCCGGGCGAGACGTTGGAGATCACGGGCAAAATCTATCTCGTAAAAAACGACGAGGCCGCGCTGCTGAAGCGTTACCACAAAGATTTCCCCACGCACAAGGCACTCCATCGGCCGGGGAAAAAATGATTCGCCTGAGCAGGCGCGGCCGGTTGGATTCCTTCTCCCTAGGGAGAAGGTGGCCGGAGGCCGGATGAGGGTGAACGCTCACTGTCTCCGTCTGCGTTCTCCCTCATCCCAACCCTCTCCCGCTGGGAGAGGGAGCTTGGCCAAGCGCATTCGGCTGGATTCATCGGCTTGTTGAATCTGCTGTTTTTTGTGGCGAACGGCTTGACTTGACCC
>QOAX01000113.1 GCA_003972865.1 Verrucomicrobiota bacterium
CGTGGCTGGCGGCCGGGCCGCTGCAGTTGCTGGCGCTGGCGGGGGCCGCGATTGCGGCCGGGCTGGCGGCAAGGGCTTAAGTTGCTCAACCGTTCCCCCGACGTGGAAATGCGCAAGGACACCAACACCGCCTACAAGATTTATGCGCCGGTCTACGACCGCGTTTTCGCGCCCAGTTTCGCCGAAGGGCATACACGAATGGTTGAAGCCTTGGACGCGCAACCGGGCGAGCGGGTGCTGGAAGTGGGAGTCGGCACCGGCATTTCGCTGCGCCATTACGTGGCCGGCGTCAGGGTTGACGCACTCGACTTCAGCGCGGCGATGCTGAAGAAGGCACAGAAGCGGCTCGACAAGGGCGGGGTAGCCGCGGAGGTAACGCTGCACCAGATGGACGCGCACAAGCTGGAATTTGCCGATGATATATTCGACCACGCTGTGGTAGCGCACGCGATTGCGGTGGTGGCGGAGCCGGAAGTGGTGCTGCGCGAGATGATGCGCGTCACCCGCCCGGGCGGCAGGCTGGTGGTGGTCAACCACTACAAGGAGGAGCCGGGCAGGCTGTCGCGCGCATGGGACCCGTTGCGTCGCAGGATGGGGCTGGGCAAGCACTTCGACCTGCTGGAGCTGCTGCAGGAGTGTGGGTTGCAGGTCGTGAGCGACGATATAGTCAACCGCATCAAGTCGCGGCTCATCGTGACGCGGTTGCCCGCCTAGAGGCCACCAGCACTCCAGAAAACCCTAAACCCACCTGGCACTGCAACCCCGATGCGCCCACGGCCGTTCCTGCTGCTGCTTGCCGGCGTCGCGCTGGCGCTGATGGCGGCGGGGGAAGCGGATGCGATGGGGGCGGGTGGGTTTTCCTTAGAGAGATAATGAAATGTGAGGATATGAGGGCCTACTGATGACTCCTAAATGCATAATTTTCGATTGTGATGGGACGCTGGTTGACAGTGAAGATATAACAAATCGGATAATCGCAGAGATGGCTAGTGAATTGGGCATCACAATGACTGGGGATGAAGCTACTGCGACCTTTGGCGGCAAAACCCTTAACGCTGTACTCTACAAAATGAGGGAGTTGTCAGGCAAGGAGATTCCGGATGATTGGTTACCAAGGCTGATCAAAAAAGTCAGCGAGTCCTGGAAGACCGAATTGAATCCAGTCCATGGTGTAAGAGAGTTACTTGAGAGCCTAGAGATCCCCATCTGTGTAGCTTCCAATGGTGAATCTATACACATCCATCAATCACTCGAAATGACCGGACTACGTGACTTCTTCGATGGGAACATATTCAGTGCCTCAGACATAGGCGTTCCGAAACCAGCTCCGGACCTGTTTCTATACGCCGCCAAGAAAATGGGGTTCAAGCCCGAACAATGTGTTGTTGTTGAGGATAGTATACCTGGCGTTATAGCTGCAAACCGTGCAAAGATCAGGGTCTATGGATTGGTAAAATTGTGTTCTGCTGAAGAACTCGAGAACGCCGGTGCAATACCATTTACAAACATGCGGGACTTGCCCGTTCTATTGGGAATCTAAAATGAACTTAATGGATTGAACTCAGGGGACGCCGCCGTCATCGCGCTGCGCCGCCCGAGAAAACCCTAAACCCACCCGGCACTGCAACCCCGATGCGCCCATGGAATAGGATAATATAATCCGGGATTCGTAGAGGGTCCATGAAAACTATGACTTGCATGCAGCTAGGTGGAGCGTGCGACAGGGAATTCAGCGCCGGGACTTTTGGGGAAATCGCCGAGCTCAGCAAGGCGCATGGTTCAGAAATGTTCCAGAGCGGGGACGAAGCCCACCTTCAGGCAATGGAGGAGATGATGGAATTGATGAAGGACCCCGAAGCCATGGGCAAGTGGTTCGAATCGAAAGAGGAAGAATTCGACGCCTTGCCTGAAGACAGTTAATCGCAGCGGCAATGCGCTCGCCAACTTCAGCCCGCGCCGTCGCTGGTCGCCTCTGTCGCCGCCGTGGCCGTCATCGCGCTGCGCCGCCGGCGCCGATTTAGTCTCTCTACTTACGTAAGCGTAAATCCTTATCAAACAAGTACAGGCGCTACAGGCTAAAGATATTAAAAAACCGGCCACTCGCGCGCCATGTCGTCGCGTCGTCGCGGTCGCCGCACGCAGCAGATGGAGACTATCGCCCGCGAGCGCATCGCCCACCTGCTGGAGCAGGCGGAGCGCTGGGCGCTGGAGGGGCGGCAGGACGACGCCAACCGCTGCGCGCAGCTGGCGCGGCTCATTGGCAAGCGCTACCGGCAGAAGCTGACGCGCGAGCAGCGTTTGCGCGTCTGCCGCGGCTGCGATGGATTCCTGGGTCCGGCGACGACACGCGTGCGGCTCTCGCGCAAGGGGTGGCGCACTACCACCTGCTTGCAGTGCGGGCGCGTCTACCGGCAGCTGCTGAGGCCGAAATGAGCCCAGTGCGTACCCGTTTGCTCGATTACCTGGAGCGGCGCGGTTACCTGAATACCCCCGCGGTGCGTGCGGCGATGGATTCGGTCGACCGCGCTGCGTTCGTTCCCGAGCGGCAGAAATACGCGGCGTGGGACGACACGCCGCTGCCCATCGGGCGCGGGCAGACCATCTCTGCACCGCACATGGTAGTGATGATGCTTGAGGAGCTGCAACCGCGGCCGGGCCAGCGGCTGCTGGAGGTCGGCGCTGGCTGCGGCTACCACGCGGCGGTCGCGGCGGCGATGGT
>QOAX01000167.1 GCA_003972865.1 Verrucomicrobiota bacterium
CGTGCCGGTCGAGGCCAAGGGCTACGGCAGCGCGTTGATGGGCGGCATCGCTGCGGCGCGCGGGCGGTTCGTCATCATGGGGGATGCCGATGACAGCTACGACTTCTCCGCGCTCATGCCGTTCATCGAAGAGTTGCGTGACGGTTGCGACCTCGTCATGGGCAACCGATTCAAAGGCGGCATCGCGCCCGGGGCCATGCCGCCGCTGCATCGCTACCTCGGCAACCCGGTGCTAAGCGGCCTGGGGCGGCTGTTTTTCCGCTGCCCGGCCGGTGACTTTCACTGCGGTCTGCGCGGGTTCAGTCGTGCGGCGTACGACCGAATGAAATTGCAGACGACTGGCATGGAGTTTGCCGGCGAGATGGTCGTCAAGGCGACGTTGCTTGGTCTGCGAATCGCCGAGGTGCCGACGACGCTCTCACCGGATGGTCGCAGCCGGCCGCCACACTTGCGAAGTTGGCGTGATGGCTGGCGGAACCTGCGGTTCATGCTGCTGTTCAGTCCGCGTTGGCTGTTTTTGTATCCGGGCCTTTTGCTCATGCTGATTGGCTTGGGCGTCGGCGGATGGCTGTTGCCCGAGGCACGGCAGCTTGGCCAAGCGAAACTCGATGTGCACACACTGGCCTATTCGGCATTGGCCGTGCTGCTCGGTTTCCAATCGGTGCTGTTCGCGTTATACACGCGGACGTTCGCCATTAAGCAGGGGCTCCTTCACGAGAGCCCAACGCTCAACAAACCGTCCCGCTTCATCACCCTCGAGACTGGCTTGGCGGTCGGTGGAGTTCTGATGCTGGTTGGCTTTGGCGGGTCGGTGTCAGCGACGCTTGGTTGGAGCGAAAAAGACTTTGGCCAACTCAACCCTTCGGTGGTGCTTCGCCAAGTGATCCCATCGATTTTGGCCTTGGCCCTTGGTTTTCAAATCGTGCTTGGCAGTTTCTTTCTCAGTGTGCTTGGCCTGGAGAGCAAGGGAGGCGCGGGGTGAAATGGTTCGATCGCGTCATTCGAAACTGGCGCATTCGTAAAGCACTTCCGCACTTGGACAAGGCCAAGCGAGTACTCGACGTTGGCTGCGGCGACGGCACACTCATGCGCCGCCTCGCTGGCGATGATTTCATTGGCGTGGGTATTGATCCGCGCTTGGCCAAGCCACAGGACGTGCCCGGCGTGCAGTTCGTGAGAGGAAATTTCCCCGACGACCTGCCGGCTTGCGAATCGTTCGAGGTGATCGCGATGTTGGCTGTAATTGAGCATGTTCCCGAGGGCGCCAAGCCGGCTTGGGCGGTTGCCTGTCATCGGTTGCTCGGTATCGGCGGCCGCGTGGTGCTGACCGTGCCGTCGCCGAGGGTCGATGCCATTTTGGCTGTGCTGCGATTCTTCCGCTTGGCTGACGGGATGGCGCTGGAGGAGCATCACGGCTTCAATCCGGGCGAAGTGACGCCGTTGTTCGAGTCGGCCGGCTTCCGCTTGGCCACGCACAAAACATTTCAATTGGGTTTGAACAATCTGTTCGTCTTCACGAAAAACGACTAGTTCATTTTGTCGTCCCAAAAAACAGAGAGTGTCAACGAGCCGAAATTGCGTTTTTGGCTGCGGATGGCTTGGGTGATGGCATACGCGCTGATGCTGGTGTCGATGCTGAACAACTTGGCGCGGCTGAACACCGATGCCATCGCCTACATGCGCGTCGCCGAGTATTGGTCGAGCGGCAACCTGGGCTTTGCGGTGAACGGTTACTGGGGACCGATGCTGAGCTGGTTGATGGTGCCGTTTCTGTGGCTGGGCGTTGAGCCGTTGCTCGCCGGCAAACTGGCGATGCTGATTTCCGGCGCGATTTTTTTTCACGGGAGCCTGTTTCTCGTTCGCTCGGTGGGGCTGCGGTTGGTCGACGAGTTGATCGTGGCCTGGGTGCTGGCGCTGACGATCCCCGGCTGGATGTCGAACCACGTGACGCCGGACTTATTGGTCGCGGGGTTGATGGCGTTTGCGCTTGGCCAAGCGGTGTCACGGGATTGGCTGGCGAACCGGCGGCGGGCGTTTGGCACCGGCGCGACTTGGGGCTTGGCTTACTTGGCCAAGGCGGTGGCACTACCGGTGGGCGTGGTGGTGAGTGTGCTGCTGGCGCTGTGCTGGCGGCTTGGCCAAGCGGAAAACCGGCAGGCGGCTTGGCGGCAATTGGGCGTGTCGCTTGGCCTGTTGGCGCTGGTGGCCGCGCCGTGGATCACGGTGTTGTCGCTGAAATATGACAAGCCGACGTTCTCGACTTCCGGCCCGATCGCCCATGCGATCGTCGGTCCGGGCAACGACCGGCCGGCACCGCATCCGTTCGGCAGCACGATTTATCAACCGGAGCCGGGGCGGGTGACGGCATGGGAAGACCCGAGCCGGATGGGCTACGACTACTGGTCGCCGTTCGCGAGCGGCGAAAATTTCTCACATCAACTTTCGCTCATCGGCCAGAACGCCAAAACGGTGTTTCAATTCTTGGCGGTCTTCGACGGACTCGGGGCATTATTGGGATGGTTCGGGGTCGGGACGCTGGTTTTCGGCTTGGCGCTGTTCGCAAAACGGCCGTGGGCGAAAAACTGGCTGGCCGATCGATGGCGATGGATGGTCATCCCGCTGATCTGCCTCGGCGGTATTTACCTGCCAGTTTACGTCATGCCAGTAGATCTGCGTTATTTCTATTTGTTCCTGCCGCTGATCATGATTCTC
>QOAX01000160.1 GCA_003972865.1 Verrucomicrobiota bacterium
GGCGCGTGGTTGAACAGGTTCGTCTTGCAGGTGCGAAACATCGTCATCTCGTCGGCGATGCCGGCGATGTGCGGAATGTTTGCGCTGAACCACATGCCGCCCTGTCCGTGCTGCTGAAATTTTTTCACCGGGCCAAGCAGTTTTTTCTGGTCCTTGAAACTGCTGTTCATGAAGGCGAACCGCTTGCCCCTGATGAACGACTCGGGGATGTCACCGCCGCTGCGCCTGGCCAACTCCGGTTTCCAGTCGAACAACTCCAACTGCGACGGGCCGCCGGCCATAAACATGTAAATGACGTTCTTCGCCCTTGGCCGGAAGTGAGGCTTGCCGGGCTGAAACGGATTCACGCTCGCCGCCTTGGCCAAGCCGTCGCCAAGCAGCGAACCCAGCGCGATCGAGCCCAGGCCCATCGAGCATTGGCTGAAAAAATGCCGCCGGGTGGCCTGTTGCAAATCCATTTGTTGCGCCTGGCTGTCCATTAAATCGTTCATCATTCGCGGGTGATTGTCTCGTCGAGGTTCAGCAACACGCGCGCCGCCATCGTCCACGCCGCGAACTCTGTATCGCCGCCGGCCGGCTGCGTCGCTTGGCCAAGCAGCTTGGCCCTGGCCACCACCGCCTTGGCCTCGGCGGATTGCACGGCAAACTCACTGCGCTGGCTTTCCACCAGGCCGGTGAGCAGTCGCAGTTCCTCCGCGTCCGGCTCGCGGCCGAGGCAAAGCTGGAAGCCGAAGCGGATGCGATTCGCCGTGCTGTCAGCCTCCGTCATGAGCCGCCTGGCCAAGCCGACCGCCAACTCGACGAACGCCGGGTCGTTCATCAGCGTCAGCGCCTGCAGTGGCGTGTTCGAGCGGATGCGGCGCGTGCACGCGGCCAGCCCGGCCGGGGCGTCGAATACCTTCAGCGCCGGGTGCGGCGTGTTTCGCCAGCGGTACGTGTACGCGGCGCGGCGGAAACGATCCTCGCCGCTGCTGGCCTTCCAGGTTTTTCGATGCTGGCCAAGGTCCATGCAGCCGTCCGGTTGCGGCGGGAACACGCCCGGCCCGCCCATCTTCGCGCTGAGCAAACCGCTCGAGGCCAGCGCCAAATCGCGCACCACCTCGGCGTCCAGGCGGAAGCGCGCCTGCCGGCCGAGCCACTTGTTGTACGGGTCAACGCGCTCCAAATCCGCGCGGCGCAGTGATGCCTGCCGGTACGTTGCCGAGGTGACGATCAGCCGGTGAATCTGTTTTTGGCTCCAGCCGTTCTCCATGAATTCCACCGCCAACCAGTCGAGCAGCTTGGGATGCGTCGGCGGGATGCCCTGCGAGCCAAAGTCGTTCTCCGTCTGCACGATGCCGCGCCCGAAAAAGTGCTGCCACATGCGGTTGACGGCCACGCGCGCCAGGAGCGGATTGTTGCGATCGGCGACCCAGCGGGCGAAGTCGAGCCGGTTCCCGTCCGACTGGGCCAGGCGGTGCAACACAGACGGCGTCCCCGGCTGCATCTCCTCGGCCGGACGGGTGAAATCGCCCTGCACAAACCGGCGAGTCGTGCGCGGCTTTCCGCGCTTGGCCATCACCAAAGTCGTCGCTGCGCTTGGCCGCGCCTTTTTAAGCTTGGCCAGGCTGGCCTCGAGCGGCTTGCGCTTGGCATCCTCCTTGGCCAAGGCGCTCAACTCAGTCTCGAGCTGCTTCACGCGCGCGCCGTGCTCGGCGCGCCTGGCCAGGACTTCGGCCGTCGGCGCCTCGATGCGCGGCTCGTCGGCGTTGTTGAAAAAGGCAAACAACCGGTAATACTCGACCTGCGAAATGGGGTCGAACTTGTGATCGTGGCACTGCGCGCAGCCAAGCGTCAGGCCGAACATCACCTCGCCCGTCGTGGCGATGCGGTCAAAAATCGAGTCGACGCGGAACTGCTCCTTGTCCACACCGCCCTCGGTGTTGATCTGCGTGTTGCGGTGAAACCCGGTGGCGATGCGCTGGGGCAACGTGGCGTCGGGCAGCATGTCGCCGGCGAGCTGCTCGATGACAAACCGGTCAAACGACACGTCGCGGTTCGTTGCATCGATCACCCAGTCGCGGTACGGCCACATCGACCGGCCTGCGTCGTGGCTGTAGCCGTCGGAGTCAGCGTAGCGCGCCGTGTCCAGCCAGTGGCGCCCCCAGCGCTCGCCGTAGTGCGGCGACTGCAGCAACCCGTCCACCACCTTTTCGAACGCGTCCGGACTTGTGTCCGCGACAAACGCAGCGATCTGCGCCGGGGACGGCGGCAGGCCGGTCAGGTCGAGACTCACGCGGCGCAGCAGCGTCGCCTTGGCCTGCGGCGACGGCGTGACACCCGCCTCCGCCTGCTTGGCGGCGATGCAAACATCGACCGCGTTTTTCGCCCACGCGCGCCGGTCGGCCGCCAAGCTGGGCAGCAGTTGGCGAACCGGTTTTTTAAACGCCCAATGCCGGTCGTACTCGCCGCCGGCCTTGACCCATTCGCTCAGCAGCGTCACCTGCTCCGGGGCCAGTCGGCTGTTCGCCTCCGGCGGCGGCATCCGCGTGTCGGGGTCGGTGGCCGTGATGCGCGCCAGCAGCTCGCTCTTGGCCAAGTCCGCCAGATCGATTGCCCGCACGCCGTCGCGCGCCTCGGTCGCGCCCTCGCGCGTGTCAAGACGCAGACCGGCCTTGCGCTTGGCCGCGTCCGGTCCGTGGCATTGGAAACAGTTCTCAGAAAGCACCGGCCGGATGTCCCGATTGAAATCGATCCCCGCAGCCTCCGGATTGGCCAAGCCGACAGCCAACGCGCCGACCAAGACGGTCGCCTCGGCCAGGCGGCGGAAATTCAACGGAATGAACGGACTCACAAAAAAGACGGCACGAATACTCTAACCCAGCGACATCCCGGGCAAGCCTCAAGTGAAGCAAGCTGGAAAAATCAACCCTCAACCGTGAGCGAGAACCTCTGGATGGTGTTGCGGCCGGACTTGCGGAACGGGCGCGGCATCGGCTGGGCGATTCCGTTGAGGTCAATGGTCCGACAGCGCACATCGTAATTGCCTGGGGCGATCCCCTTCAGCAACGTCGCCCAGTGTGCAAGGGTGTAGCGCATGGGCCAATGTTTCGGTTGGCCGTTCCCGTCAAAGAACCGCACGTTGTCCGGCAGCCTGCCGCCGGGCAGATCGCCGCCCCAACGGGTGGGAGGCGGCAGAATCGTCGCGTCCCGCCACGGTGCCCTGGTGAAGTACGGATCGTCCTCGGGCCACTCGTTGTCTTTCGGGTTGATCCAGATCTGCACCTTGCTCAAACCGCCCACGCCGACCTGTGCCCAGCCGGTGACCGGGATCGGCTCCCCGGCCTTGGCCTTTTCCGGTTTGTAGTGAAACCGGCTCATGGTTTTCATCCAGCTGTCGATGTCGTTGTTGCCGCCGGCATAGGTGTCGTTGGCTTGGTAATTGTTGGTGAGCAGAACGCTCTTGAGCCACTTGACCGACTTGAAGCCGTAGGCATCGGGCACCAGCATCCGCACCGGGCCACCGCGTTTGCCGGTCAGCCATTGGCCATTGAGCTTGTAGCAGAGGATCACCGGGTTGTCGCCCGGAGGATCCTCGAGCACGCGGCCGATCGGCAGTGAACTCCGGAACATCTGCTTGGGGTCGTTGTTGTGATGGCCATGGTAAAACACGCGCCGGATGTTCGCCGTCGGTTTAGTGGCCCAGATGACGTGGCGAAGCGGCACCCCCTCCCACAAGCCCATGCCCAGCGGCGCGCCAATGTTGTTGCAGGTCATGATCTTGAGAAACCGCACCGCGTGTTTCTCCCCGAGCTTCAAGAGCGCCTGGAAATCCAGCGCGTTGCCCTTCGCCCTCGAGAGCGGGTTGCCCATCTGCGGATTGCTCTCGGGATCCGGAACGACGTCGAGCTTCCAAGTTTCACGTTCCAAGCCAACCTCGAGCCGCTTGGCCAAGGGCAGCTGGTACGGCAGGGGATCGCCACGCTCGACCGTGCCAAAATCATCCTGCGGCGTGAAATACCCGAGATCAGCCGTCGCCTCATCGAGGAGGGCTTGATCGGAATCCGCCCAGGCGGACAGTGGCTTCAGCGCGGCAACACCGACTGCTCCGAGTTGCAGGAAGTAACGCCGCGTCACCTCGAGGTGTTGCCGGTGAAGTTCGCTTGAGAGAAACATTGGACGCGGCGGATTATGCCCCAGCCACTTGGAGGGCATCAAGCAAACGCTTGGCCTAATAATGGACTCGCGGCCACTCATCCACCCAACGCGACCTGGCTGCTAAAGACGATTTTGAAGAATTTGGTTTGTTAATTTCCGCCCACTTTTCTAGGCTCCCCCGTCATCCGTCTTATGAAGTTATTGCTACAAACGACCATTGCAGCCGCGTTGTTGACAGGGTGTGCCACTCCGGAGCCGACGGCCATCCCAACGCCAGGGACGCCCATCTGGGCTGCGGCCGAGGCGGGGAACAGGGACGTTGTCCTCCGGCATCTGGTGGCCGGAACCGAGGTGGACACCCGGGACGAACGTTACGGCGCATCCTCCCTGCACTGGGCGGCGTGGTGCGGTCACCCGGATATCGTGGAATTGATCCTCGCGGCCGAGGCCAACGTCAACGCAATCAACTTCGACGGCGAAACGCCGCTTGATTGCGCGACAAATTTTTCCCAAAACGAAATCGCAGCCATCCTCCGCAAGAACGGCGGCAAGACGGCAGATGAACTGAAAGCCAAGGCAGCAAAATGAACACAACGACCAAGCGAGCATTCACGCTCATCGAGCTGCTGGTGGTGATCGCCATCATCGCCATCCTGGCGGGGTTGCTGCTTCCCGCCCTAGCCAAGGCG
>QOAX01000302.1 GCA_003972865.1 Verrucomicrobiota bacterium
GCTATGACCCTGTGGGTCAGCGTGCCGATTCCCTCGATGCTGGCGCTGATCGTCTCGCCCGCCTGCAGGTACCCAGAGCCTGTCGCGCGCTCGACGCGACCGGCGCCGGTTCCGCCGGACGTCCCGCTTTGCAGAACGTCACCAGGGAATACAGTGATGAGCGACGACGCGTACTCGATCAGCTCCGGGATGTTATGGATCATGTCTCCCGCCCTGGCCTCCTGGACGGTCACGCCGTCGATGACCAGGCTCTGGTGCAGGCGCTCCATCGGATCGCCGTAGAACTCCTTTGGAACGATCCACGGCCCGTGGGGCGCGAACGTGTCATGGCCCTTACCGACGAACCAGTCCGAGCCGGAGCCGTACCCTCCGGGCGGGCGCCCGCCGCGATCGGATATATCCATGGCGACCATGTAGCCGAACACGTGGTCGTATGCACGGCTCGCGGAGATGTACTTGCCCGTGCGGCCGAATACGATAGCCATTTCGACTTCCCATTCGATCCGGTTACGGCCGTAGGGCATCACGATGTCATCGCCGCTACCGATGACCACGCCGCGGCTGGGCTTGAGGAACAGATAGGGTACGCCCCGGTTCTCCTGCCGCTCCTGGGTCCGCGCCTGCAGTTCCTCCTCGGTGCAGCCCTCACACGCGTGCGTGTAGAAGTTGACCGCCGCGTTCATGATCTTGCCTGGGTACATGATGGGGGGGCGCGTCCGCAGTTCAGACACGTCGTAGACGTAGTCGGCGCGACTGCTTCCGGAGAGTCGGTTGTTGCCGACGGTGTCGTTGACGATTTCATACAGTCGGTACTTGAGGCCGTATTCATAACGCCCGATCAGTTCCAGCATGTCCTCCGGCATGGGGACCGTGGCGTAGGCTGGACTCGATTCGAGCACCATGTTAGCGACTTCGATGTCGATGACCAGGGAGTCCCGGAGGACAACCCCGACATGTGGCACACCGTGGATGTCGAACGTACCGACCTTGAACGGCTCTACTGGCGTGATGTCGGTTTGGGCAGAGGCCGGCACGGCGCAGGCGAGCGCCACAAACAGACCGAGTATCAGGGTTCGTCGCATAACGCTCCTTCTTTGTGAAAGCGATCCACTGCGAGAATGCGGTTGTACCCCTGGGGCCCCTGGCTGTCAAGGCGGTCGAGCATCAAACCCGTATACTGAGCAGATGCGAAGAGCGTCAGTTGCCACTGCCTGCGGGGCTGTTTGCGTGCTGGCCCTGCTCGTGACGCCGCGGTTGGTCACAGGGCAGGCCGCCGAGACCGCGCGGAGCGTCGTGCTGTTCGTCGGCGACGGCGTGGACGACCACCAGCTGACCATCGCGCGGAACTACCTGCTCGGTGCCGACGGAGTGTTCGTGTTCGAGACGTTCGAGCACCAGGCGGCGGCGAAGGTCCTGACCGTGCTCGAGGCGGACCCGCGGGTGCCCGAGTATGTCGGCGACTCGGCCAGTGGCGGGACTGCGATCGCCGCTGGTGTGGTGACCAGCCGCGGTCGGATTGCGACACGGGCGGGCACCGGGGAGCCGGTGCCGACCCTCCTCGAGCTCGCGGCAGGAGCTGGCAAGCGCACCGGTATCGTCACGACATCGAGCGTCACGGATGCGACACCGGCGAGCTTCGTAGCTCACATCGGCGGTCGTTTCTGTGAAGGGCCGAGCGACATGCTGCCCACGCCGACCGACCCAAGATGTCCAGATGATCTGAAGGCGCGCGGCGGCGCCGGGTCGATTGCTGAACAGCTGGCGGTCTCTGGGGTCGACGTGTTGCTGGGCGGCGGCTACGAGTACTTCGACCAGCCCGATGAGGCTGGGGTGTCGGTGTTGCACCGCGCTCGCGAGGCGGGGTATCGGATCGTTCGCGGCCCTGCAGGTCTGCGGGAAGCAGAAGGCGATTCTGGTCCGATTCTGGGCCTGTTTGGGGACGGCACGCTGCCGGTGGAGTGGGTCGGCGAGGGCGGTAGCCGGGCACGGCCGGTCCAGGTGACGGCAGCGGGTCAGGTCATCGCGCCGGAGCCGTTCCGGTGCGTGGAGAATCCCGACTTCGGCTCGCGCCCGACCCTCGAGGCAATGACCCGGTCGGCGCTGACGAGGCTCGAGTCGGCGCCGACCGGCTTCTTTCTCATGGTCGAGAGCGCGTCGATCGACAAGCAGGCGCACAGGGGCGACCCCTGCGGCCAGATCGGCGAGACTCGGGCGCTCGACCAGGCGGTGCGCGTCGCCGTGGCGTTCCAGGAGCGGCATCCGGACACCTTGATCCTGGTCGCCTCGGACCACGGCCACGCAGCGCAGATCGTGCCGTGGCCGAGCCTATTCGCGGCGCGACGCAGCGACGCGCAGTATCCGCCGGGTAAGGTGGCGCGATTGCGCACCCTCGAGGGCGGGCTGATGGCCGTGTCGTATGGCACGAACACGCACTATCTCGAGGAGCACACCGGCACCCAGGTGCCGGTCTACGCACAGGGGCCCGGCGCGGCGGCGGTGCGGGGGCTCATTCGGCAGTCGGACCTGTTCCGGATCGTCCGGCGCGCCCTGGCGCTGGAGTGAACGATTCCCGGGTGGTTTGTAACAAAAATGACGACTGGCGGCGTATACATACGGGGTCGCGGTGCGCCCGCTCACGCATCGGTGTCTCTGGTCGAGAGGGCGAGGAGGGGGC
>QOAX01000178.1 GCA_003972865.1 Verrucomicrobiota bacterium
TAGATGCCTATTACCCCCTAGTCAACGATTTTTTTTGAAATAACTCGAAAAAAATCGCTCAAGCCGGTTTTTTGATGTTCACCCAAGCGTGAACGTGCGGGTCGCCCCGGAAAAACCACAGGCAATTCGGCCCCTCGATTTGCCAGACATCCCAAACTTTGTCGTTGCCAATGTCGTGATTCTTGTAAAAAGCCAGATGCAAGTGGTCAAAACCGCCGGCATCGATCATTTTCAACGCCTCTTTGGCGTCCTTTTCGCGGAACATCGCCAGCAAATCGGCCATGGTTTGGCGCACTTGGCCTTTTTGGTCGCTGCTTAACGCCGACATCGGGATTCCCGGCAAACCCTCCTTTTTGCGGCTCAATGCCACTGTCTTGGTTCCCTGCTCCTCCCGGCTTTCTTCCAATAGGGCCATTTTCCTCTGTTTGCCGTCCATCATCGCAAACACCTTGTTGGCCTGCTTGGCCTGATACCAATAGACGTTGCCGGGATGATCCGGGGCCTCGTTGAAGCTCCGCGCGGCATGCCCATAAAAGATTGGCCCACCAAAAGCCTCCCCTTCCACCGAGTCGCCATCGCAGCGGCGGGTGCAGTGCCGGCCGGTCAGCACAAACTCGAACTTGCCGGTGTTGGGTTTCCCGAAAAGCGCCACCGACGTGCTCTCAAATCCCTCCTCCCCGGAGTCGTGACGCACCTGGCCAAGCACCGTCTCGGCGTATTGCTCGCTGTGCAGCTTGAGAAAAATCTCCTTCACCAGCGCCTGCTGTTCACCTGTGAAAATTTCGCCGATGCTCTTTTTGGTGATATGCCAGTTGTTATCGACCTTTTCGCGCAATGGATGCTCGAACGGAAACGCCACGACTTTCTTCTGCGTTTCGTTGAGACTGCCGAACAATTGGGCCACCAGCGTCTCGGAGCTGGCCTTCTTTTTCGCCGCTTGGCCAAGCGGCGCCGCGGCCAAGGCGGCTGAGCCAAGCGCGGTGGTCTTCACAAAACGCCGCCGATCCATCGCCGGCAGGCACTCCGGGCATTCGTTGAGGATTTCAATTTTCATGGTTTTTTTAAATAGTGACTCTGCGTGAGGCGAAAGCTCGCACATCCCGTGGCCAAGTCAACCCGGAATTGCCCGCTTGGGCGGCGCTTCGCCAAGCGGCCATTTTCCTGTTTGCGCCGTTGGCTGGCAATGGCACAATCCGCAGCCCGTTCCACAGCTGGCGCGGGGCAATCAGCAATCAAATGGACAACGTACGCATAGGCGTCGTCGGCTTGGGTAACATCGGGCAAATTCACGTCAACAATCTGCTCGAGGGCAAAGTGGAACGCGGCGTCTTGACGGCCGTGGCTGATGCCTTCCCCGATAAACTGCCCGAGTACGAGCTCAAGGGGTTGATGACGTTCGACAGCGGTGAGGCACTGATCGCTTCCGGCGAGATCGATGCATTGATGATTGCCACGCCGCATTTTCAGCACACCACGCTGGGCATCGCCGCGCTCGAGGCGGGCCTGCATGTGATGGTGGAAAAACCGATCTCCGCCCACAAGGCCGACGCCGAGCGCCTCATCGCAGCTGCCGAGGCACGACCGGAGCTGACGTTCTCCGGCATGTTCCAAATGCGCGTCGAGCCGCGCTACCAAAAGATTCGCAAATTGGTGCAGACCGGCGAGCTGGGCGACCTCATCCGTGTGATCTGGATCATGACAGACTGGTTCCGAGCCGAGGCGTATTATCAAAGCAGCAACTGGCGCGCCACGTGGAAGGGCGAAGGCGGCGGCGTGCTGCTCAACCAATGCCTCCATCAGCTCGACGCCCTGCAATGGATCGTCGGCATGCCGTCCCGAGTGCAGAGCCACATTGGCATCGGCCGGCATCACGACATCGAGGTGGAGGATGACGTGACCTGCTACATGGAGTACCCCAACGGAGCGAGCGGCGCATTCATCACCTCCACCGGCGAGACGCCGGGCAGCAACCGATTTGAAATCGCCGGCACAAAAGGCCGCTTGTTGCTGGAGAACGACAAGCTAATCGTAACGCGCAACGAGGTCGCCTCCGACGAATGGAGTCGCACTTCGAAGATCGGCTTCCAGCAACCGGAAACGACCGTGGAGGAAATCCCCATCCCCGGCACAGAGAACGCCCACGCGCAACTCGTCGCCAACTTCGTCAATGCCATCCTCAACGCCGAGGCGCTCATCGCCCCCGGCGCGAGCGGCATCGGTTCCGTCGAGTTGGCCAACGTGATGGTGTACTCCGGCCTGATTGGCCAAGCGATCGACCTCCCGATGGACAGCGCCGCATGGGAAGCCAAGCTGAACGACCTCATCGCCAACTCAACGCACGAAAAGAAAGTCGTCGAGGTCAGCAACGAGGATTTCAGCGCCAGCTTTCGCAAATAATTTAGAGAAAGGATAACCATGGAACTAATGGGAATCGCAGACGAGGCTTCGCCCTCGATAGATGGCCAAATCCGCGCCACAAAGGAACTCGGCTGGGAGTCGATCGAAGCCCGCTTCGTCGAGGTGGACGGCTTCGAGAAAGGCAGCATCCACGACATCCCGGACGCGGCGTTCGACATCGTCGCCGCCAAACTCGAGGAAGCCGGCGTCGGCATTTACGCCTTCGGCTCGACCATTTGCAACTGGGCCAAGACCATC
>QOAX01000004.1 GCA_003972865.1 Verrucomicrobiota bacterium
AGGCTTCGCAAGGAGCAAAAGAAGGCCACCGTCACGGTCAAGATCAAGGAGATCCAGCTTCGCCCGAACATCGACCCGCACGACTTCACCTTCAAGCTGAACCACGGGATTGACTTCCTCTGCGAAGGCATGAAGGTCAAGGTCATCCTGCGTTTCCGCGGCAAGGAACTTCGCACGAAGCACATCGGCGTGCAGACCATCGAGGCGTTCATCGATAAAATCAAATCGTGGGGCAGTTGCGACACCAAGCCGCGCGAAGCCGGCCGCAGCGTCATCGTCCTCATCAACCCACTGCCCAAGGACCAGCGGGCGCCACACCCGAACCCCGAGGAGCGCACCGTCGAGGTGGAGCACGACGAAATTCGGCACGTCGAGGGCTCGGATATCAAGAAGTCCAGCAGAGGTTTTCGCAACAAGGCGCTCGACAACATCAAGCTCCCGGCGAAAAGCTAACCCGGCAACACGCCGCGTTTCTCGAGCATCTCCTCCATCACTCGATCCATTATCAGCTCCGCCAACGGCTGGGTGGCGGCGTCGAGATTGCCGTTGGCTTCCTTCAACTCGGCAGCCGTCACCGCTTCGTCCCGCCCCCGCTTGGCCAATAGTGACTCCACCGCCGCCAGCGCCGACTCGATCGCCCCGCGCTGATCCGCCGCCAGTTCGCCGCCGAGCGTCTTCAGCCCCTTGCGTGTCGCGTCGGTCGTCTGCTCGGCGCGCAGCTTGGCCTCGATCCAGCGCCGTTCCTCGATGTCGTCGAACGCGTGCTCGACCGATTCCTCGATCATTTGCTGCACCTCGGCATCATCGACCTCCACGGCGGAAGCCATCTCGACGAGCTTCTCGTTGCCGGTTTTGATGTCTCGCGCGAGCACGTGCAAAATGCCGTCGGCGTCGATCTCGAACTGCACACCCACCTTGGCCACGCCCTTGGGCTGCGGCTCGAACTCGAGCGTGAACCGTCCCAGGCTCCAGTTGTCCGCCGCCTTTTCACGCTCACCTTGCAGCACGTGGATGAGCACTTCTTTTTGGTAGTCGGCCACCGTCGTGAACGCCTCGCCGCGCTTCACTGGGATCGTCGTGTTGCGCGGGATGATCACGTTCATCAGCCCGCCGAACGTCTCGATGCCCAGCGAGAGCGGCGTCACGTCGAGCAGCAGCATGCCGCTGAAGTCGCCGGACAAAATCCCCGCCTGAATCGCCGCGCCCAGCGCGATCGCCTCGTCCGGATTCTGCGACGTGTTCAACTCCGGCCCGCCGGCGCCGCACCCGAACACTCCCGACGCAAACTCACGCACGAGCGGCATCCGCGTCTGTCCGCCGACGAGGATCACCTGGTCGAGATCGCCGCTGGCCAGGCCGGCGTCGGCGAGCGCCTTGAGGCAATACTCGCGCGTGCGCGCCACGACCGGCTTGGCCAAGCGCTCGAGCTGCTCCCGCGTTAGCGTGTGTTCGAAACTGAATCCCGGCGTCAGAAACGGCAGCTCGATGGCAACCTCGGTTTCCGTGGACAACCGTGTCTTGGCCTCCTCCGCCGCCTCGGCCAGGCGCGCCCACAGCACCGGGTCGGAGGAGGCGCTTGGCCCGCCCGCTTGGCCAATTTGCTCCGCCAAGTGATCGATCAACGCGCGGTCAATGTCGTCGCCGCCCAGCCGTGTGTTGCCGCAGGTGGCCAGCACCTGAAACACGCCCTCGTTCAACTCGAGGATCGAGAGGTCGAACGTCCCGCCGCCGAGGTCGTACACCGCCACCTTCGATTTTTCCTTCAGCGAGCCGAGCCCGTAAGCCAGCGCGGCGGCGGTCGGCTCGTTGATGATGCGCTCGACCCGCAGCCCGGCCAACTCGCCCGCCCTGCGCGTGGCGTTGCGCTGGGCGTCGTTGAAGTACGCCGGCACCGTGATCACCGCCGCCTCCGGCCGGTCGATCATCCCCTCGGCCGCAATCGTCCGGAGCGCCTTGAGAATCTGGGCGGACAATTCCTCCGGCGACCAGTCGCGACCGTGCAGCGGAACAGCCACCGGCCCGCTGCCCTTGGCATGGATGGGATACGTCGGCGCGTCGGCAATCGAATCCACCTCGTCGCCCCGGCGTCCGATGAACCGCTTGATGGACGTGACCGTCGTCTCCGGGTGCGCCGCCCGCCCGCGCTTGGCCTCCCAGCCGACGACCGGCTCGCCGGAGGCGGGGACGCGCACCACCGACGGCGTCAGCCGCCGCCCTTGGCCGTCCGCCAGCACCAGCGGAATGCCGGACTCCACGATCGCCACCAGCGAGTTGGTCGTGCCAAGGTCAATGCCAATAATCTTTCCCACCGCCCAAAACCTGCCACGCCGGCAACGGCTCAGCACGCCAATTCCCACTGCACCGCTCCGGCATTGGCGTGTGCTTGGCCAAACGGTACGATCGGCGTCGATGCGTTCGGTTTGCCATTTGGTTTTTGTGCTGCTGCTGACTGGGTGTGCCAGTTACGAGAGCCAGACCGGGTCGTTTCGCCGCGCGTGGAACGGCGGCAGCATCGGCCAAGCGGCGCAGATCGCCAGCCGGGAGGCTGGCAAGCGCAGCGACTCGCGGGACGCCGTGGTGTGGTTTCTCGAGCAGGGCGCGGCGCTCCGGGCCGCCGGC
>QOAX01000010.1 GCA_003972865.1 Verrucomicrobiota bacterium
CAGCCCAAGCCGCGCCTCACTGTTGACCGGCCGCTACCACTGGATGATCGAGCACGCCGGCACGCACGCCAGCAAGTTTGACGCAAAGTATGCGACCTTTCCCGGCCTGCTCGAGCAGGCCGGCTACTGGATCGGTTACACCGGCAAAGGGTGGGGGCCGGGCAATTACAAGGATGGCGGCTTCAAGCGGAACCCGGCCGGGCCGGTCTTTTCCTCCAGGAAAAAGAACCCTCGCATCAAGGGCATTTCCTCCACTGACTACGCTGCGAATTTTGAAGATTTTTTAAGGCAGCGTCCCGAAGGCAAGCCGTTCTGTTTTTGGCTGGGCGGACACGAGCCGCATCGGGCTTTTGAAAAAGGCATCGGCCTCAAGCAGGGCAGGAAACTTGAGGACGCCGACGTGCCGGCCTTCCTGCCGGACACACCGGAAATCCGCAGCGACATCCTCGACTATTACGCCGAGATCGAATGGTTCGACTCGCACCTGGCCCGGGCCTTGGCCAAGCTCGAGGAACTTGGCGAACTCGATAACACGCTGGTCATCGTCACGTCGGACAACGGCATGGCCTTCCCCCGGGCCAAGGCCAACTGCTTCGAGTTTGGCGTGCACGTCCCGCTGGCCATCATGTGGCCAAGCCGTGCCAAGGGCGGACGCGAGGTCACCGACCCGGTGGGATTCGTCGATCTCACGGCGACCATCCTCGAGGCGGGCGGCGTGACGCATCCAGCGCTTGGCCAAGCGGCACTGGCGCCGGTCGGGCGGAGCCTGGTTTCGCTGCTCGAGTCGGGGAAATCCGGCCGGGTGGAGCCGCTGCGAATCCGTGTGTTCAGCGGCCGCGAACGTCACTCCTCCTCCCGCCACAACAACATGACCTACCCGCAGCGCTGCCTGCGATCCGACCGGCACATTTACATTCGCAACTTCAAGCCGGACCGCTGGCCAGCCGGCGATCCGCAAAAGTTCGATTCCCCCGGCAAACTTGGCCCGATGCACGGCGGCTATCACGACATCGACGCCTGCCCGTCGCTGACATTTTTAATCGAAAACCGTGCCCAGTCCGGTATTGCGCGGTACTTCCACTGGTCGGTGGACAAACGGCCCGGCGAGGAGTTGTACGACATCACCAGTGACCCGGCCTGCCTGAAAAATCTCGCGCTCGATCCGGCCCACTACAAGACCACCCAAACGTACCGCGACCAAATGGACGCCTACCTGAAAAAGACAGGCGACCCGCGCGCGCTTGGCCAAGGCGACATCTGGGAAACCTACCGCCGCTACAGCCGGATGCGCTCCTTCCCAAGGCCATAGCCCGGTGGCCAAGCGCTGTTGTGCTGATTCCTCAATTACCGGGACTGATCCCGTCCCCTTGGTGAAGGTTCGAGCCCTTTCGAGCGCACAAATTCTTATAACCCATCAGGATGAACGTAATAGTAGGCTTCGGAGTTATCGTCGTAAATTGCCTTTTGTGGCGGAAACTTGTTAAAGAGTTCCAATTTATCAGAGTCTGACAAAGGTATTATTGTTTTAAACGCGATGTCAGCTCTAACTCCATTATCCCGATTGGAGCTGCCATCCCCCGGCGGAAGGGGGTCAACAACCTGATTGAGGGAAGGCCCGCCAACACCCGAGTATATATTGCCGTTATTACTGTTCCTATAAATCACGTAAAAAATATTACTGTTATCAATAACATTGTAGTCCTCCGTATATGCCTCCGTAGTATCCGATTCCCCCATTGTTTTTGGTGCCGTGTGGTTAACGAAAGTGTTTTGTGCGGCCAAAGGTTTAAACTCAAGAAAGCTGTAAAAACTTTGGTTGTAGGTAAGCCAACCGTTTTCAAGCGCTTTAGCCTTGGTGGACACTGCATTTTTGTTCCGGTCCATTAAGTATTCAATGAGCCCAGACCCTCTGTTGGAAGTGTTCATATAACACCACCAGAGATCATTACCACCCGATGTGTAGTGATCAAAACCGTGAGTCTGCTCACCAATAAAGAAAAGTTCGCCTGTGTCCAAATGGTATTGCACCTCTCTCCAGGTATGAGTATCAATTCTTGTTCTTAAGACAATCCCGGCGGGTGTTTTACGGAATTCTGATGCAGCTTGGTAAAAAACCCTATCTTTATCTGTAGGAATTGACATCCCGGAACTTGCCCCGGGAACAATAAACCATTCGATCAGATCATTGGAGGAAAGCAGATAAGAATTTTCAGAAAATTTTATTTTAACCGCGTCTAAATCTTTTTCGATGGAAATTTCAGGTTTATCCGGTATAGGAATGAAGCTCAGTAGATAATTTTCAACAAGTTTTCTGTCCGCGTCACTGAAGGCGGAACCGAATATAATCAGTTGCTCAACTTCTCCAACAAAGTCGTACCCACTTGAACTGTATGCGCCAATGACTATCGCCGCATTAGCTTTGATATTGTTTGAAGGCGTTCCCCCAACATTTAAGTTTTCTCCGTTGGCATAAAAAGCATGGCTGTCGGCTGTCAGCACTGTGCTCCAAACCGTGGGTACTCTGTCATAGGCCGTAATGTCGTCCCCGGCGTAGGTTGTTCCGTTGTACTGCTCCACGACAAACCCTCCCTTGCCGTCATCCCT
>QOAX01000102.1 GCA_003972865.1 Verrucomicrobiota bacterium
CCATCAAACCGTTCATCACCCGGCGCATCGGGTCGGTGAACGCCCAGTTGGCCGGCAAGAGTGACGGCGCAAAAATCGAGGGCCGCCGCTCACGCCGGCGACCGCCCAATCCCTCCGACGGTCCGCCGCGAGTCACGCAATTGCTCCCGGCAATGGACGTGCTGGATAGAGACAAAAACGGCGAGATTTCAGCCCGCGAAATCGAGCAAGCCGTCGCCCGGTTAAAGTCGCTCGACCGCAACAATGACGGAAAACTCGACGAGGTTGAACTGCGCCCACGCCCCGAGCGCCGCCCACGCTGACCGCTCTTGGCCAAAAGAGATGGATTGTCACGAGCACCCGGCTTGAGGCAGATCGGCGATTGGCCACACGCCCAGAACTTTATCAGCGAACTCGCTTTCAGTGCAGTTTTCGGCGATGCGCTTGGCTGGCTCAGGGAGGTTGAAGGGGGGGCGCGTGAGATTGAGCGGGCGCCATTGGCCGGTAACGATGTCGTCATTTCGCTCTACACTCGGGAAGCTCGTCGTCAGCAGCCACCCGGCCCCAGAACGGACCACGTTGGCCAGGGCTACGTGCGCGTCGGCGAACGACAGGTGCACGAGACAGTCTCGGCACAGGACGGCATCGACCTGCGGCAATTTGTCGTGAACCAAGTCCAGTTTGCGAAAGCTCACTCCGTCGCGCGCGTGCTGCGCCTGGTTGCGTTCGATCAATTCGCCGACCAGGTCGCCGCCGATGTAGTCGATGCCGGCCAAGTCGGCGTGCTGCATCCAGTGAAAATCACCGCACGGCAGGTCGAGCAGCGACGTCGCCCCAAGCTCCCCGAGCAGCGCCGGCAACTCGCGGCGGATCGGCTCGGTTTCCTCCATCGTCGAGCCAGGGCCGGACACCGACTCGTCCTCGCTCCAGTGGTTCGATTCGTAAATGTGCCGGAAGCGTTCCTCGGCGGTGCCGAAGCGCTTGGCCAAGCGCTGGCCGGAACGGCGCTGCAGCCAGCGGTACAGCGGCGGGGCGAACCGGCGCAGCGCCCGCTCAGCGGTTTGGCGCAGCGGCTCAGTCATATTCCTTCCGCGAAAACACCCATATGCCCAAGGCGAGAAAACCGACGGAGGCCAAGGTCAGCACCGACTGCGCCGTCGCCGCTGAGACCGGATCAAACAAGCCAAGCGCAACACCGCTCGGCGCAAGATCGAGCGTCTCGCCGGACTCGTAGAGCCAGCTCTTGGCGTAAAACGATACGGTGATCCGCTTGACGACGCCGGGGATGTTGCCGGTGAGCGTCTCGATCATCAGCGCGTAGGCCAAAGCGAGAAAAGTCGCCCGCCGCAACCAGGCGCTGAACAGCAAAAAGAGTCCCACGTAGGCCGTCGTCGCACAGGCGGTGACCGTCCAAAAAACACCCAGTGCCTCGAGGCCAATTTTGCCCGACATGAGGCATAGCACTGCCAACCCGCCGAGTGTCATGCCCAGCGTGAGCAGCAGCGCGGCGGCGTATTTGGACAGGTAAACCAGCGGGCGCGGGATGTTGGTCGTGAGCAGGTACACGAGTGTTTCGCCGGTGCGCTCGTCCGCGATGGCCGCCGAGGCGTAGCCGAGACAGATGACCGGCAGCAGGAAACCCATGTACAGCGGCAGCACGATTTGCCGAGCCAACTCGGCCGAGGTGCGCGGGTCGGGATGCCATTGCTTGGGCAGCGACCACAGGTATGTGATCAGCACCGCCAACCCCAGCAGCACGAGCATGACAATCGTTTGCCGCGTGAAAAACTGCCGACGCAATGACAGCCGAAACACCTGCAAGCAGGCGGCCAAGGTCGATGTTTTGCTGGCGGTGTCCATGTCGTTATTCCGGGCGCGCGGCGCGTTCCATCAGGTAGTCGAACACCGCCTCGGTCGAGGTGTCGGTGGCCTTGAGCCGGTGCACTTGCGCGTCGTTCCCTGCAGCGAACTCGCCGAACTCAGCGTAAAACCGACCCGGGTTTTGCACCTCGAGCAGCAGGTCGCACGGCGGCTCGATACTCACGGATTTCACCGACTCGAGGGTGAGCAGTTGCGGCGCAATCCGGCGCGGCGAGCCGCATGAGATGCGCACCTTCAGCGGGTGGTCGTCGAGCATGTCGCGAATCTCCGCGAGCGAGCCGGAGGCCAGCAGTTTGCCCCGGCAAATGAACAGGATGCGGTCGGCCAACTGATCCATCTCGTGCAAAATGTGGCTCGACACCAGCACCGCCTTGCCCTTCGCGGCCAAGGTTCGAAACAGGTCGTTCAACTCCTCGCAGCCGACCGGGTCCACGCCGTTGAGCGGCTCGTCGAGCACGAGCAAATCGGGGTCGTGCACCAGCGCCTGGCCAAGCTTGATGCGTTGCCGCATACCCTTCGAGTAGGTGCGCACCGGCCGGTCGGCGCGCTTGGCCATGCCGACCGTTTCGAGCACCGACTCGGCACGCCGCCGCGCCTCGGCCCCGGTGAACCCTCGCAGCCCGGCCGTCACGCGCATCAACTTCCGCCCCGACAATTCGTCCCACGTCGCGTCGCCGAATGGACACAGCCCGATG
>QOAX01000052.1 GCA_003972865.1 Verrucomicrobiota bacterium
TCTGCAACTCGTAGCGGGCCTGCATGTAGCAACCGCTGTTGCCTCGCGCCTGGCCGCGCTTCGTCGGCTCGTACGGAAGGCGAAACTCGATATGCAGCTTGTGGTCCTGGAATTTCCTGACGCTGTTGGCGCCCTGCATCAGCAGGCCGGTCTCGGTCATGCGACCCGGCTTAAAGTTCTTGGCGGATTTGCCGTCGAACAACACGACCCCGCCCTCGGGTGGCTTGGCACCGAGCGTCGGGCTCTTGCGGATGGTGCGGTCGATGGAAACCTCCTGTCCGTCACGGGAGAAGGTTAGCTTGCCGCCGATGATGGATTTGCCAGTGGTGCCGCCGGTGAAGGTGACTGTGTCGCCGTCGAGCGCGCCCTCGTATTCGCGTTTCTCTGCCGTGCCATCGTAGCCGGCGCCGGGCAGGCCGCCGGGGAAGAGCACCAGCTTGAACTTGCCGCCGCCGAGCGCGATGACCTGTGCGCCGACGTCGAATTGACCGCCCAGCACCCCGGCGTATTCGCCTTGGAACGCGTAGTCGGCATCGACCTTGGACGGATCAGCCGCGGCTTCATTCTTGGCTGCGGGAACGGAAATCAGCCCGGCCAGCAGGATACCGGTGGCCAGGCACAACGGGAGTCGTGTATTTTTTAACATGGTACTTCGCGCCAACCCGTATCGCGCTTGGCCAAACGAGTCAACCGAATTTGGCCAGACGTGGTTTTTTCTTTCATCGACCCGGGTTTTGTCGATGATTCGCGCCCTGTTTTGAGCATGAAGATTGTTCTCGCATATTCCGGGGGGCTCGACACCTCCGTTCTGTTGTCCTGGATCAGGGAAAAGTACTCCGCTGAGGTCATTGCGTTCTGCGCCGACATCGGGCAGGAGGAGGAAATCAAGGGCCTGCGCCCGAAGGCGCGCAAGACCGGCGCGTCGGATGTTTACATCGACGACCTGCGGGAGGAGTTCGCCACCGATTTTATTTTTCCGATGATGCAGGCCGGCGCGATCTACGAGGGGCAATATTTTCTCGGCACCAGCATCGCGCGCCCGTTGATCGCCAAGCGCATGGTGGAGATCGCCCGCAAACACAGGGCACAGGCCATCGCCCACGGCGCCACCGGCAAAGGCAACGACCAGGTGCGGTTCGAGCTGGCCGCCGCCGCCCTCGCGCCCGATCTCGAGGTGATCGCGCCGTGGCGGGACGAGGCGTTTCGCGCCCAGTTCCCCGGCCGCAAGGAGATGATCGACTACTGCGTGGCCAAGAAAATCCCGGTTGAGGCCAGCATGAAAAAATCGTACTCGATGGATCGCAACCTGCTGCACATCTCGTTCGAGGCCGGCATGCTCGAGGATCCGTGGCTCGACGCCTCCGCGCCGAGGTACAAGGGCATGTACAAGCTGAGTGTGTCGCCCGAGGACGCGCCGAACCGGCCGGAGCATGTCACGCTCGATTTTGAAAAAGGCAACTGCATCGCCGTCAACGGCAAGGTGATGTCGCCGCTCAAGGTGATGCAGGCGCTCAACCGGCTCGGCGGCAAACATGGCATCGGCCGGGTGGACATGGTGGAGAACCGGTTCGTCGGCATGAAATCGCGCGGCGTGTACGAGACGCCAGGCGGCGCGATCCTGCACGCGGCGCATCGCAGGATGGAGTCCATCACGATGGACCGCGAGGTGATGCACATTCGCGACTCGCTGATTCCGAAATATTCCGAGCTGGTTTACAACGGGTTTTGGTACGCGCCGGAGCGCGAGGCGCTGCAGGCGCTCGTCACCGAGAGCCAGCAAAATGTCTCCGGCACCGTTCGCGTGAAACTGTACAAAGGCAACGTGATCGCCGCCGGGCTCAAGTCGCCAGTCAGCCTTTACAACCCGGACATCGCGACGATGGAGGCCGACCCGACCGACGCATACAACCAAGGCGACGCCACCGGCTTCATCCGCCTGAACAGCCTGCGGCTCAAGGTGGCGGCCAAGGTGGCCAAGGCCAAGCGCTTGGCCAAGCACAAGCGTTGACTTGGCCATGCGGAGCGGGGACATGAGCCGACTTTTGCCATGCCGAATGTGCGGGAACGACCTGAGCCCGCAGGCGATATTCTGCCCCCAGTGCGGCCATCCGCGGGTCGGCACTGAGCCGGAGGCACCCAAGCCAAGCGGCGTGGTCGACATGAGCGGCTCGGGGCTGCGCGAGCTGATGGCGATCATCGAGCAGAACCTGGAAGTCCTCCGGGAGATGGCCATCCACGGCAGTGGTGAAATGAAGGCGCTGGCCATTGCCCTGCTGCAAGCCAGGGGACGGAAGCCGGAGCCGGATCATCCCCCCGATGAGGATCTGCCGTTTGACACGCCGTTGCCGCCGTTGCCGCCGGAGGAGGGCGGGGCGGCGGTTGAGGACTAATTGAACGCTTGGCTGATGCGTTTTCGGCCGCTCATCTTGCGGATGTAGTTGAGCAGGATTTCCACCGCCTCATCCACATCGTCGGTCAGCGTCATCAACTCGATGTCGCCCGGGCTGATG